>NZ_KK211097.1:0-281327 GCF_000620265.1 Staphylococcus sp. URHA0057
GGCCGTCTTTCACTATTGAACCATGCGGTTCAAAATCTTATCCGGTATTAGCTCCGGTTTCCCGAAGTTATCCCAGTCTTATAGGTAGGTTATCCACGTGTTACTCACCCGTCCGCCGCTAACGTCAAAGGAGCAAGCTCCTTATCTGTTCGCTCGACTTGCATGTATTAGGCACGCCGCCAGCGTTCATCCTGAGCCAGGATCAAACTCTCCATAAAAAATTATGATGTTTGATTAGCTCATAAAAACTAAATTAATTGTTGTAACTTTCGTTACATTATTGGAATTAACGTTGACATATTGTCATTCAGTTTTCAATGTTCATTTCTTTACCGACAAGAATTAATTATACGCTTTATTAACTTTAAAGTCAACAACTTTTTATAATTAATTTTTGAAGTGTTTTGTGTGTGTTTCGCTTTGTTCCGCTCAACAAATATATACTATACAGGCTCACAAAGCTTTTAACAACAGTAAAATTTACACTTTCTTAACAAACGAGAACTCCTATTTAATCATATGCCGAACGATATAGACTATCCATTATATAAAGTTCATTTTTTTATTATACATTCCATAGAACTACTTACTTATCCCTAAGATAAATCTTTAATTTACAAACTTTATCTTTTTTTAAAATTTTTATTAAGAAATACAAAAAAACGCTGATACTATACATATCAGCGTTTAAACTACATTTCAGTTCTACCGGCAATTGCTTTGGATAAGGTCACTTCATCAGCATACTCTAAATCTCCGCCAACTGATAAACCTTGGGCTAAACGCGTTACTTTTATTCCAATAGGTTTTACAAGTCTTGAAATATACATCGCCGTTGACTCACCCTCTAAGTTAGGATTCATCGCTAAAATTAATTCTTTAACTTCATCACTTTTTAGTCGATCGACTAATGCAGGTATATTGATATCTTCCGGACCTATACCATCCATTGGAGAAATAGATCCATGTAACACATGGTATAATCCTTTAAATTCTCGCATCTTTTCCATTGCGATAACGTCTTTATCATCTTCAACAACACAGATTACTGAACGATCTCGTTGTTTGTCTTCACAAATGTAACAAGGATCTTTCTCTGTAATATGTCCGCAAACACTACAATAAGTAAGTTCACGTTTAACATCCACAAGTGCTTTCGCAAATTGAACAACGTCGTCTTCTTTCATATCTAATGTATGAAAAGCCAGACGTTGAGCTGTTTTAGGGCCAATGCCTGGCAATTTCATAAAACTATCTATAAGTTTGGATATTGGTTCTGGATAATGCATGTTATCACATTCCAGGGATGTTTAAGCCTTGAGTATGTTTACCTAGACGTTCTTGTGTTAATTTATCAGCTTTATTCATTGCTTCATTTGTAGCAGCTAATACTAGGTCTTGTAACATTTCAACATCATCTGGATCTACAGCATCTTCTTTGATTTGTACGTCAACAACTTCTTTGTGGCCAGTAACTGTTACAGTAACCATACCTCCACCTGCTGTACCTTCTACACGTTCTTCTTTTAATTTCTCTTGTTCTTGTTCCATTTTCTTTTGCATTTTTTGCATTTGTTTCATCATTTGTTGCATATTTCCGCCACCGCGCATAATTCCGTTTCCTCCTTATAATCCTTCATATTCTTTAAATTATTACTTTGTTTATATTATACATACGAATATTAGCCTTGTCATGTGTGGCTATTCATCTATCATATGAACTGTTTCTTCGCCAAATAAATCTTTTGCTTTTTGTGCTATATCCTCTTGTTCTGGTTCTTTTTCATTTTCTTCCGCTTCATGATGTTGATCTTGTTTACGATTTTGGAGATACTCAGCTCTAACACGTAACCATTGGTCTGAAGGCACGCCTACCACTTTGACTGTTTTATTGACGATATTACAAACAACACTTTCTATATTATTACGTTTTTCATCGTCTTTATTAACAATTTCGCAATGAATTTCTTCTTCAAACTTAACTAGTACATGATCTTCACTAGCAGCAACAGGTTCTGAATTTTGAAGTAAGCTCACTAAAGATTTTTTGTCATTATTTTTGGCATGATCAATTACTTCTTGCCAATGATTTTTAAGTAACTTAATGTCATCCTTATTCGCTTTATCTAAAACTTTTGCAATTTGTTGCATTGAAAATGCGTTTTTAGAGCGTTGTTGACTACGCACAGGTTTTTTAGGTTGTTGCGTTTGTCCTGATGTAGCCACTCCTTGAGATTTCAAGGTTTTAAGTTCTTGTTCTAATTGTTCCATACGTTGTAATAAAACATCATTATTAGGCTCTGTGGCAACTTGTGTAGTCGCAACATTTTGTACTGTTTCTGGTTTAGCTTTAATCATTTCCGCTAATTTTACTAACAGTACTTCAAAGTGAACACTTTGATTTACACTAAAACGTATAGAAACTAATGTGTCATTAATGATATCAATCATACGATATAAGGTATCTAAGTCAAAATGAATAAGTGCATCATATTCAACGTCTTGGTTAGACGTTTTGTTCATAATAGTATCTCTAACAAAATAAATCATATCATTAATCAAACGATTAACTTCTTTACCTTCTGTAACAAATTGGTGATATCTATTAAATGATTCTTTAACATCACCTTCAACTATATCTTTAAATAATTCATTAAGTGACGCTTCGTCAACGCTGCCTGTAACATTTAACGCATCTTGTAAAGTTAAGTGTTCATCTCCGAACGCAATAGCTTGGTCCATAATACTTAACGCATCTCGCATACCACCTTCAGATGCCTTGGCAATAAACTCTAAGGCCTCATCATCGTATGGTAATGATTGTGAATCAGCTACATATTTCAAACGATCAACAATTTGATTTAAACTGATTGCTTTAAAATCAAATCTTTGTGCTCTTGAAATAATCGTTGGTGGAATTTTATGAGGTTCAGTTGTCGCTAAAATAAAAATCGCGTGTGCAGGTGGTTCTTCTAATGTTTTTAACAATGCATTAAAAGCCCCAGTAGTCAGCATGTGAACTTCATCTATAATATAAATTTTATATTTTGATTCGCTTGGAGCATATTTAACTTTATCTCTAATGTTTCTAATTTCGTCTACACCATTGTTACTTGCGGCATCAATTTCAATAACATCAGAGTTAGTACCTTGCGTAATGCCTTTACAAATTGCACACTCATTACATGGTTCTCCATCCGAACTATTTGTACAATTGATAGCTTTCGCAAATACTTTGGCAATACTCGTTTTCCCAGTTCCTCTTGGGCCACTAAATATGTAAGCATGAGATTGCTTTCCTTTAGAAATCGCATTTCGCAAAGTTTTAGTTACATGTTCTTGACCAACAACATCATCAAAACTTTGAGGGCGATACATACGATATAACGCTTGATAATTCAACTTAGCACCTCCATTAGCAATTACATTCTATTATATCACGCACGTAAACTTGTTCATCAATAAAATTGTGTTAACGCATAATACTTGGATATTGTACTTTCCCAATTGGTGGATCTATTAAGTTATCCCATAGAAATTTCACTAATAAAGGTTGTGACTCATCTCCATATTCTGAATATAAGCCGAATTCACTAGCTAATTGATAACCTAACTTTTTAAAATAGTCTTGTTCTCGGTCAACAACAATCGTTGTATAATCTTGGGATTTAGCTCGTTCTTCAACAGCTTGCATAAGAGCTTTACCTAATCCTTGATTTCTTAATTCTTTTTTTACTGATAAAGACGCGATGGTTAAAGCTGTATATTTCTTTTCTTCCGATGTAACACTTACTTCTATTAGTAATGCATGTCCAATAACCTTATTTTGCTCATTTTTCGCAATGACTTCTAATTCATAATTATAGTCATCTGATTTTCTTAATTTTTTAACGAGTGCTTTTTCTTGCCAACTCGTTTCAGGTTGATCATCATAGTTTTCTTCAATACTATTCAACGATTCTTCATAATCCACTTCGGTTAAGGTACTCAAGTATATTTGCATTGTTTCACCACCATGTTTGTCATTAGCTATTGCACTTATATATCGCTTTAACTTTATCAAATTATGTCATATTTATCTATTTATAAAAAAGAGAGCGACTCATCGAAAATAAGTCGCTCAAATCTATATTTTGTATAATTAGTTTTTTAAAATTAAAAACCGTGCACCTTTGTATCGAACGTATATCACAAACGTTACCGAAGTCGTTAGCTAAATCTCGGCTACCCTACGGCACATATGATTATCCACTTAATGCTGCTTCCGTCAGGACCTGACATGATTCGTGGGTTCATATTGCATAGGACCGAAATCTTCAAACACTACGTGCTTCGGGCAGACTTCACAAAAATACGCCCTCAACAAAGGAATTAAGTCTCGCATAAAGCGGATTTCGAGTACAGGGAACCGCTACCTCCCCACCTAGCACGGTAAGATTTATAATACTATAATTCCTCTATTGTTTGCAAGTTTAAAATCTTATTCTGAAAAATATCTATTAGAACTATTATATTAAAGAAACTACTGGATAAGATTTTCACGACGTCGAGAAAACTCTTTAAATTTAAAATCTGTCGCAATGTGTTTAGATATATTGTATTGAAACTGAGTTGTATCTTTTAAGTAGACTGTACTTCTTACAGTAGCGGTATAAGGCGGATTAATATCGCCAAATACCTCATCATCTATCTTTGAAAATGGTTCAAAAGTAATTGATTTACTCGAATAACTAATCTCTAGTTGTAAATCATTTTCTAAATAATCATATATGGATTGTCTTGCTACTTCATCACTAATGTTTCCAACAATAGATTTTACGAAGAAATCTTCATCTAAAATTTTTACTTTTCCTTCTATAGAACGTGTACGAATAACATGAATTAATTTATCATCTTTTTCCAAGCCTAATTCAAATTGTACTTTTTCTGCATCAGCGGCATTTATTTCTTCATTAATCACAAGTTCAGTATGATGTTTTAAACCCAATTGATGTTGTATCTCTTTAAAACTAATTAATTCTGAAAAAGGAAATTCAGTTATCCCTTGGTATATTACAACAGAACCTTTACCTCTAATTTTTTGAATCATACCATCATTAGCTAATAAGTCCAGCGCTTTACGAACAGTTTCTCTCGAAGTTCCATATGTTGTAACTAATTCATTTTCAGAAGGTAGCTGCTCACTATATCCATATACTTCTGTTAAGATTTGATTTTTCAATTGTTCATAAATTGTGATGAATTTCTTTTGTACCATGGTGTATTCCTCTTTTAATCGTATTTACTTTGCTGTTTCTATAACAATCGCGCCAAATCCTGATATTTTATGCTGATTTACAGTTCCGTTTTGAATAATAGTATCGCCTGATATATCTAAATCATCAGGTAAAGTGACTTCATCTTTTGAGAAATTAGCTATAATTAACCAAGTTTGATGACGATAATGTCGACGATATACAAATAATTGATTGTGATCCATATACATCGGTTCTATATTACCATAAGTTAAAATATCATTTTGATGTCTTAAATTTATTAATGCTTTATAAGTATGCAGAACGGATTCGGAATCTTTCATTGCTTGTTCAACATTAATCTTTTGATAATTATCGGCAGTAGCAATCCATGACTCTCCTGAAGTAAAACCTGCATTTTCTGAATCATCCCATTGCATTGGTGTTCGAGAATTATCGCGTGATTTTTGGTCTAATATTTCTAGAATGTGTTGTTCTGAATAACCTTGGCTCTTCAAATAATGAAAAGCATTCAAAGATTCTATATCTCTATATTCCTCTATTGATTTAAAATGAGGATTTATCATACCTATCTCTTCACCTTGATAGATGTAAGGTGTACCTTGCAACATATGTAGTGCAATGGCTAAAGTTTTTGCACTTGCTTGACGTAACTCTTCTGAACTATCATCTCCAAAACGCGAAACAACACGTGGTTGATCGTGATTACACCAAAATATTGCGTTCCAACCTCCACCTTCGTAAATACCCAATTGCCAATTCATTAATATTTCTTTAAGCTGATGAAAATCCATTTTCCCTTTAGCCCATTTTTCTCCATCAGGATAGTCAACTTTCAAATGATGGAAATTGAATACGCTACTTAATTCTTGTCGATTAGGATTAGAGTATTTAACACAATGATCAATTGTTGTAGATGACATTTCACCTACAGTCATCATGTCTTTATTTCCAAATGTATTTTGATTTAACTCATGTAAAAATTCATGTACTCTTGTGCCATCTGTATAAAATTCTTTACCAATTTTTTTAGAATCTTTAAATTCACCTTTAGAAATAAGATTAATCACATCAAAACGGAATCCATCCACACCAAAGTCTATCCAATGATTTACAATTTTATATAGTGCTTGTCGTACGTCGGGATTATCCCAATTTAAATCAGCTTGCGTAACATCGAATAAATGTAAATAATATTCATCTGTTTGTTCATCATATTTCCAAGCATTCCCACCAAATTTAGATTCCCAATTGGTTGGAGGCCCCTCTTCTGATGATCTAAAGAAGTAATAATCACGGTATGGACTATCCTTAGATTTAATCGCTTCTTTAAACCATTGATGTTCAGTAGATGTATGATTGATGACGATATCCATCATTATTTTAATATTTCTTTGATGCGCCTCTTTTACTAAAAGTTTAAAGTCATCTAATGTACCAAAATTCTCATTAACCTTCAGATAATTACTTATATCATATCCGTTATCATTCATTGGTGATTCATAAATAGGTGTTAACCAAATATAATCAATTCCTAAAAATTGTAAGTAGTCGAGTTTTTCTATAATACCTTTGAGGTCACCTTCACCATTTCCCGTTGTATCATTAAATGACTTAGGATATATTTGATAAACTACTGACTTTCTCCAGTCTTGTTCTTTCATTGTAAAACCACCTTTTTGTACATTGTTTAATAATAAAAAGCGTTCAGAGGTTTGCTAAACATGAACGCTTTAATTTTATGAGTTAGATGTATCGACCATTTTTTTGGCTTTTTGATTACTAAATCTTGAAAATACTATCGTTAAAATTGCTGGGACAATCGTAGCCACTAATATAGCCGGGATATAAATCCACCAAAATTCATTTTTTATTGAAATAAATGCTGGCCAACCACCAACACCCACTTTACCTAATACTTTATTAGCACCAATGAATCCACCGAGTACACTTGATGTTAGAATTGCAGAGATAAATGGATATTTCAATGGTAAGTTCACACCAAATAATGCTGGTTCAGTAACTCCTAATACACCTGAAATACCTGAAGTAAATGCAAGTCCTTCTTCTTTAACCATCTTCTTACGTTTGTAGACAATCCATGCACCAAATGCTGCTGACCCTTGGCAAATATTAGAAATGGCTAAAATTGGCCATAAATATGTACCGCCTAAACTACTACCCATTAATTGGAAGTCAACAGCTAAGAACATGTGGTGCAGTCCTGTGATAACAAGTGGTGCGTATAATAAACCATATAAAGCACCACCTAACCAACCTGCATGTTCGAAAACATATGTTACTCCATTTGTAATTCCTGTACCTAATATTAAGGCAATTGGTCCGATAACAATAAATGCCAAGAAGCCTGTTATTAACAGTGCAACTGGACCGACAACTAGCATTTTAATGGAATCATGTACAACTTTATTAAGTACTTTTTCAATTTTTGCCAAAACATATGTAGCTAATAATACTGGTAAAACTTGTCCTTGATAATTCAATTGTTTAATTTCTAATCCAAATAAATTCCAAGTTGGTATATGTCCTTTACCGATATCGTATTGAGAGACAAGTTGTGGATTCATCAAAATAAGTCCCAATACTAAACCTAAAATCGGACTTCCTCCAAACACACGCATACTACTCCAACCAATTAACGCTGGTAAGAAAATGAAGGCTGTGTTAGCTATAACGTTAATCATATCTGAAATATCCGCAATTTGCGGGTACATTTCTATTAACTTTTTAGGACCAAAAAGACCTTCCATGGTTAAAATGTTATTAATCCCCATTAATAAACCTGCAGTTACAATCGCTGGCAAGATTGGTATAAATATATCCCCTAACAATTTAATCAATCTTTGTATAGGATTCCCCTTTTTCGCTGCAGCTTGTTTAGCGTCATCTTTAGATGCTTCTTCTGCTCCGGTTTCTGCTACAAATTGTTTATAGACTTCATCAACTGTCCCCGGACCAATAACAATTTGGTATTGATGATCTGCTTTGAATTGTCCTTTTACTAAAGGATTATCACTTAATGCATCTTTATCTACCTTGTTATCGTCTTTTAACACTAATCGTAACCTTGTCACGCAGTGTGTTGCAGTGTCTAGATTTTCTTTGCCCCCAATTGCATCTACAATGGCTTTTACATCTTTATTATTTACAGCCATAGCCGTCACTCCTTTGTTTTCTTATGCTGATTATAACTTGTCTAGACAAGTTATGTAAAGGCTTTCAGAAAAGTAGAGTTAATCGTTCAATGTTAAATTCACAAATACGCCATTATTAATATTGATTTAACAGTTAAGAACTAATTATGGACTGCGCAGATTAAAACCTGTATCTATCAAATGTGGACGGACATTACTAATGCATTAAAGATGAGGGTTTTTGACTCCAAAAACAAATAAAAAAGGCAAATACTCATTGATAAATGAATACTTGCCTTTTATATCTATTAGTCTTGGATTTAAAATTCTAATGGCGGAGGAAGAGGGATTCGAACCCCCGCGGCCCGTTAAGGCCCTGTCGGTTTTCAAGACCGATCCCTTCAGCCGAACTTGGGTATTCCTCCATTGAACACAATAAATATATTATAATAGCGTTCATTAAAAGTCAATTCTTTTTTTACACTAGAATTTTTTGATTTAAATAACTTTCAACTGCATCAGCCACTGCTCTACCTTCTTTAATAGCCCAAACAACAAGACTTTGACCTCTTCGAGCATCACCAGCAGCAAAAATTTTCGAATGATTCGTTCTAAAATCTCTATCATTAGCAATAATTTTATTTCTTTCAGTTTTAATACCAAATGATTGTGGAATTGTCGTTTCAGTACCTACAAAACCAATGGAAAGTAATACTAAATCAGCAGGCCAAAATTTTTCTGACCCTTCTCCCATTACAGTTCCATCTTCAGTTTCACTAATTACTTGTGTATAGAGTCCTCTAACATTACCAATATGATCCACATCATACCTCATCGTTTGTACACCATAAGCACGTGGTTCTTGACCAAAACGTGCTTCATATTCCTTATGAGCATAATCCATTTTAAATACTGGTAAGGCTAATGGCCATGACGTATTGGTTTCAAAAGTGATTTCTTCAGGTAATTTCGTATACTTATTAAACTGTACGACAGATTTGCAATTTTCACGTAATGCAGTAGCAACACAGTCTGCACCTGTATCACCTGCTCCGATAATGATGACATTTTTATCTTTAGCTGTTATTGTTACCTCGTCAATTTCACCATTTAAAAATTGAGTTTGTTCAGTTAAATAATCCATTGCAAAATGTATACCGTAACCCATACGTCCTTCTAAAGGTAAGTCTCTAGCATTTTGAGAACCAGTGCATAGAATTATTGCATCATACATCTTTTCTAGTTCTTCACGATTGATATCTACACCTATTTCTATACCTGTTTTGAATGTAATGCCAGCTTCTTCCATTAATTTGACACGACGTCTCACAACATCTTTATCTAACTTCATATTAGGAATACCATACATCAATAATCCACCCGGTTCTTTAGCACGTTCGTATACTGTCACTTTATATCCTCGATGATTAAGTTCATCTGCTGCTGTCAAACCGGCCGGACCACTTCCAACAATTGCAATTGTTTCATTTCTATCCGCTTCAGGATATTTCGGTTTAACCCAGCCATTGTCATAAGCTTCATCAATAATAGTTCGTTCAATACCTTTAATCGCTACTGACTCTCTATTAATTTTCATCACACATGCATGTTCACATGGTGCTGGACATACACGCCCTGTAAATTCCGGAAAATTATTAGTTTCGCTAAGTCTTTCGTAGGCAGTTTTATAGTCACCACGATAAACAAGATCATTCCATTCAGGTATGTAATTACCAATTGGACATCCTATGGTTTCATTCCCATAGGATAATCCACTTTGACAAAATGGTGTACCACAATCCATACATCTTGCACCTTGAATTGAAGCATCATCTTTTGAAAATCGATTTTGAAATGCTTTGTGGTTTGAAAGACGATCAATCAAAGACAACTCTGATAATGCTTGTTTTTCATATTTCATAAACCCTTTAAACTCGCCCATGATAATCCCTCTTTCTTAATAAACTACTGCCGGTTTTAATTTTGTATCTATACTTGTTCTTTCATCATAAAATGCTGCTAACATTGCTTCGTCTTTTTGATTATGATGACGTAATTGAATATCAATTTTTTGCATCATTAATTTATAATCTTTAGGTATCACTTTTACGACTGATTCTGAAATTTGATCGAAGCGTTGTAGTAGTGTTTGTGCTTTTGAACTATGTGTATATTTCACATGAGCTTCTAGCATTGATTTAATAAATTGCTTTTCTTCTTCATATGTCACATCACTAAATTCCATAGTAGAAAGTGCATGCTTTTCTTTAAATTCATTAACATCACTTGGGAAGATGTAACTAACACCACCACTCATACCTTGACCAAAATTCTTTCCAACGTCACCAAGAATTAATACATGTCCCCCTGTCATATATTCAAGTCCATGGTCACCAATACCTTCAACTACTACATCGACACCACTATTTCTGATACAAAAACGTTCGCCAGCTTTACCATTAATGAAAGCTTTACCTTTCGACGCACCATAGAAACAAACATTTCCTGCAATAATTTCATTTTCACGTGATTGATTTGGCGCTTGAACTATCACCGTTCCTCCAGATAAACCTTTTCCAACATAGTCATTCGCATCACCATTATGATGTATGGTTAACCCTTTAGGTGCAAATGCTGCTAGACTTTGTCCAGCATGACCTTCCGTATGTACATATATTGTATCTTCAGGCAATCCTTTTTCCCCATATTGTTTAGCAATCGCACTACCAGTAATTACGCCAACATCACGTTGTACGTTCTTAACTGTATAACTTCCTGAAAATGCACGTCCTGCTTCTATACTTTGTATAGCATCAGGATATAAATAATTTAAATCAAAACCTTCATCTAAATGATGATCTTGCGCAATTTGTTTAGTATCTGGTCCTTCTACTATGCTTAGCAAACGCTCAATATCAATAGATGCAGCCTTAGTACCAGGTGTTATATGTGAGGCACGTTGTAATAAATCTGTACGTCCTATTAATTCTTCAACTGTTCTCAATCCTAAAGATGCAAGTATTTCTCTTAATTCTTCTGCAATAAAGTACATAAAATTAACTACGTGCTGTACTTTACCTTTGAATAACGCACGTAAATCTTTGTTTTGAGTAGCAACTCCCACTGGACATGTATCATTATGACAAACACGCATCATAATACATCCAAGTACAACTAACGGTGCTGTTGCAAATCCAAATTCTTCCGCTCCAAGCGCACATGCATACGCTACATCTTTACCAGTGAGTAATTTACCATCTGTTTCTAATTTCACCCTACTACGTAAATCGTTTAATTTTAATGTTTGATGGGTTTCGGCTAATCCGATTTCCCATGGCACCCCTGCATGTTGAATACTCGTTTTAGGGGATGCCCCTGTACCTCCGTCATAACCACTGATTACAATTTTGTCAGCAAAAGCTTTAGCTACACCTGAGGCAATTGTTCCTACACCTGTTTTCGAAACAAGCTTAACAGCGATATCCGCTTCTTTATTCGCATTTTTCAAATCATGAATCAATTGTGCTAAGTCTTCAATAGAATAAATATCATGGTGTGGTGGCGGTGAAATTAATCCTATACCTGGTGTAGATCCTCTTGTTTCGGCTATCCATGGATATACTTTAGATCCTGGTAATTGACCGCCTTCCCCTGGTTTAGCACCCTGTGCTACTTTGATTTGAATTTCTTTCGCATGTTGTAAATAATCACTTGTTACTCCAAATCTACCTGACGCTACTTGTTTGATAGCACTTATTTTACTACTACCGTCTTTTCGAGGTTGATAACGTAATGGATCTTCGCCACCCTCTCCACTATTACTCTTACCACCTAGATGGTTCATCGCTTGTGCTAATGTTTCATGTGCTTCTGCTGAAATAGAACCATAACTCATGGCACCAGTATTAAATCGTTTTACAATTTCAGAGGCTGGTTCCACTTTAGATATATCAATTGGTTTACAAGACTTAAATTCCAATAAATGACGTATAAAATCTTGTCTTTGATAGTTGACCGCATCTGAATACTGTTTGAATAACTTATAATCGTTATCACGACAAGCATGTTGTAATAGAAAAATAGTCTGTGGATTGAAGGCATGATGTTGACCTTGTTGTCTCCATTGGAATGTACTACCAGGTGCTAAATAATCTGAATGATGACTCTGTCTAGCTTTATTTTCATCATCAATTTGTTGAATACTAATACCAGAAATTTTAGATTGTGTACCTGTAAAATATTTATCAATAACATCTTGTGATATACCAACAGCTTCAAAAATTTGTGCCCCTTGATAACTTTGAACTGTTGAAATACCCATTTTGGCCATTACTTTGATTACACCTTCTGATAAAACATCGGTATAAGTTTTAACATTAGCTGCAACCGTTCCTGATAATTGATTATTAATGGTTAATTGTTCTACTGTTTGTTGTGCTAAATAAGGTACAACTGCATTAGCTCCATAACCTAATAAACATGCTACATGATGTACTTCGCGTGTTTCTCCTGATTTTGCAACTATGCTTGTTTCCATTCTTAGTCCTTCACGTATTAAACATTGATGAACATGACTTACTGCTAATAACATTGGCATTGCAAATCCTTCATTAGACTCTAATAAACTATCATCTAATACAATAATTCCTGCACCATCTTTAACATGTTGTATAACCGTTTCTGCCAACAAATCAAGACTATGTTCTAAATTATCTTGATAAATTGTCGATACATATGTTGTTTTAAATTTCTTTACATCGATAACTTCTAACTGTGCTTCTGTCATTACAGGCCTTTTAAGTTGAACGCGATGTAGTACAGTTTGATCTGGTCTTAATAGGTTACCTTCTCCACCTAGATAAGATAGCTCACTTGTAACAATTTTCTCTCTATATGCATCAATAGGTGGATTAGTCACTTGTGCAAATAATTGTTTAAAATAATTAAATAGGGTTTCAGGTCTATCGTTCAAGACTGCGATAGGTGAATCATAGCCCATCGCCCCTATCGGATCTTTCTTTTGAGTTACTAAATCAACGATATATTTATTGATTTCTTCTTTCGTATAAGCGAATTGATTTTGCAATTTTAACAACGTCTTTGAATCTAAAAGACTTGAACGGTATTCAGTATTCTCAATATTAGCGTCATATTTGTCCGTATGTATCCATTTCGAATAAGGATGTTCGCTTGCAATTTCTGATTTCAAATCATTATTTTCAACTACTTTATTCTGTTTAAAATCAACTAATAATAACTTACCAGGGTTCAATTGTCCTTTAAATGCTACTTCAGATTCAGGTACATCTATAACTCCCACTTCAGATGAGAATACAATGTAATTATCTTTTGTAATCGTGTATCTACCTGGACGTAAACCATTTCGGTCTGTTAAAGCGCCAATTTTATCCCCATTACAAAATGAAATCATAGTCGGCCCATCCCATGGTTCCATTAAATAACTATAAAATTCATAAAATGCACGTACTTCTTTGTCGTTAGATTTGTTGTAAAGCCACGGTTCTGGAATTAATAACATCGCTGCTTTTTCCGGTTCCATTGCTAAAGATAAAAATTCCAATGCATTATCTACAATTGAAGAATCACTACCATCTTCATCGACAATACGGTGTATTTTATGTTGGTCTTCACCAAATAATGTACGAACTAATTTATTTTGACGTGCACGCATCCAATTCACGTTACCTTTTATGGTATTAATTTCTCCATTATGCATGAGGAGCCTATTTGGATGTGCTCGTTTCCAACTCGGAAATGTATTCGTACTAAATCTTGAATGAACAAGTCCAAGTTTAGATTGATAAGATTCATGCGTTAAATCTAGATATAAAGATTTAATTTGGTCCGAACGCAGCCAACCTTTATAAACAATCGTCTTATGGGACAAACTTGTAAAATATAGTTCCAAGTCTTCGTTTTCAGCGTAAAATTCAATTTGCTTTCTAGCTAAGTAAAGTTGTTTTTCTATATGATTAACGTGTCTAATATCAACAAATACTGGTTGAATATAAGGCATTGTATCCGCAACATGTTGTGCTACTGCTTCTTTATTGACCGGCACATCCCGGTATCCAATAATTTTTAGTCCTTCATTTTCGAAATATTGATTCAATACCGCTTCATGATTGCTTCCTATCACTCTCTCTTTTGAGAAAAACATGCCAACAGCATACTCGCCTTCATCTGGAAGCTCTAAATCAGAGAAATGTTCAAAGAATTCAAAAGGAATTTCTGTCATGATCCCCGCACCATCACCAGTCATTCCATCAGCGCCAACACCGCCTCGATGATCTAATCTACACAACATTTCCAATGATTTTCCAATAACATCGTGAGTTCTAATATTATTCATATTAGCGTAAAAACCAATACCACAAGCATCATGTTCCTCACGATAGTCGTATAATCCCTTTTTTAGCCTCTCATTATACATGATGCACACTCCCTTTTAGAATTTTCTGACAATTGATACATGATAATAAATAATATAATGTAATTTTTTCATCTGTTCAATATATAAATTAGATAATATTTATCTAAAAAAGAGAATGATTTGTGTATAAACTGTTATAATAAGTGTTAAATGTAATCAAGAAGCATGGATTGTTAAAGCGAGGGGTTTAATCATGGAAATAAAACAACTTAAATATTTTGTAGAAGTCGCTCGACGCGAACATATTTCAGAAGCTGCACTAGAATTAAACATTGCTCAATCAGCTATAAGCCGCCAAATAACCCAATTAGAAAAGGAACTACACGTCTCTTTATTTAAAAGAAGAGGTCGAAATATTTTATTAACAACTGAGGGCAAACAATTACTAGAAGAGGCAACTAAAATTTTGGATCAGTTTGATAAAACTGTTCAATTATTTCAGCATCAAAATATATTGAGTAATCAAAGTATTTATTTATCCTATAGTGAAAGTGACGTTTCCAATATACTAGGACGACTTGTCCAAACATTTGAACAGCAAACAGAAAGTCTTATTTTTCCAGACTTAAGTGAGGATGAAACTATTTTAGAAGGTGTTTTAGCAGGGGAAATAGATATTGGTATTGTTGAATTAACCGATCAAATCAAGCATCATACAAACCTAATTATGACGCCTTTATTTGAAGAACACTATCACTTATATTCAAATAAAAACAATTCAATTACGTTCACGTTACAACCACAATTGCAACAATTACAACAAGAAAATGTATACTGTCTAACAGCATTACCAGAGTCTATTAAAGCTAAATTGTCATCTTCAATCCGTACGATTACAGATATACAATTAGCACAATATCTTTTAAAGAATGAAAGAGGTGTAGTTATTACCCCCCAAACGATTTCATTAGATAAACAGTCAAACCAATGGACTAAGGTATCACTTAGTCATACGGAATTAAAGCGTACAATTTGCGTTATTGCTAAAAAGGAAAATCTCAAACCAGATTTACCAATAGCATTACAAACAATAAAAACCTTATTCAACAAAACATCTACATATCATTAAATATGAAATCATCAAATGAACTAATTTAAATAGACAACTTTTATAGACTTAAAAATTAAAGGCTACGTTAATTTTTGAAATATAAATTAAATAATCGTATAATCATTCTATTATTTCAACTGTAGAATTGAGGGTTATTGAATGCAATTCCATGCCTTTTTCAAAAATAAATTTTATTGGATCGTTATGATATTCATCTTCCTTTTTATAGGATTATTTATCTTTACGTTATTTAACGAAAAGTTCTATCAAATGCCTATAGGTAAAGTTACAAATGTCCAAAGAATCAATACACAACATGTGACTGACGAACAGCATAACAAAGATATCAAATATAAAGATCGACTTACTATCCAAATTTTGAATGGTAAATTTGAAGGCGCTAAATCAACGATTACTAACGACTATGTTAAGTCACAGGCTGATTCAGAACGTTTTTCTAAAAACGATAAAGTTTTATTACATATCTCTAAAAAACCGAATGATGCTTATATTATTGAAAAAAAGCGTGATAGTCTTGTCGTCCTTATAACCGGTGTTTTCCTTATTACTATACTATTAGTAGGTAGACAAGTTGGCTTGCAATCCATTCTGTCACTCATATTAAATTCAATAGCAGTATTAGGAGCCATATACATTCATAATCAAATAGGTAGCACTAGTCTATTCTTATTAATGGTAATAGCTATGATTGTATCGACAACGCTCACTCTATTACTCGTTATTGGATGGCGAATGCGTACACTTATCACTATTATCTCAACATTAGCCGGAACCTTCCTTTGTATAGGTATTGCTGAGCTAGTCATTCGTATGACACATGGCAACGGTATTAAATATGAAACGATGAGTTTCCTAACATTACCACCTAAAGATGTATTTTTAGCTTCTGTGTTAATTGGTTCACTAGGAGCTGTGATGGATGTTGCTATCACTATTGCTAGTGGTATGAATGAAATACTCCAACGCACACCACAAATTAGTATGAAAAGATGGGCTCTTGCTGGAAGAAACATTGGGCAAGATATTATGGGAACAATGACAAATATTTTATTATTTTCCTATTTAGCTGGTAGTTTGCCTATGTTCCTTATTTATTTAAAAAATGCTAATACCATTACTTATACTATTTCTATGAATTGGTCATTAGAAGTTGCCCGCGCTCTAATAGGTGGTATTGGTATTGTCTTAACGATTCCAATTACGATTGCTCTAATGGAATTATGGTTTAAAGTAAGGGGGCATCAACGATGAGTGCTATTACTATATTAGGTCTCTTATTATTAATATTAATGATTATTTTTGGTGGTAAAAAAGGATTAATATCATTTGCTACATTATTCTTAAACTTTATTGTACTCATTATTAGCATCTTAATGATTATCTTTGGAGTCCCTATCTATCTCACGACAATTATATTTTGTATCGTTGTAGCTGCATGTAATTTATTCATCTTAAACGGTTACGACGTTAAAACACAAGCCGCCTTTATAGGCACACTTGTAACGACAGTAATTTTAATTTTAGCCATATACATCTCAGTAAATGTTGGTCATTTACAAGGTTTCGCTACAGAACAACAAGACGAAACATATGTATACTCAATGAACATTGGCATCAACATGGTCCAATTCATGATATTTACTATCGTTTTAGCAGTGATAGCTGCAGTGATCGACCTAGCCATAACCATTAGTTCACCTATGTACGAACTCAATGAGACGAACCCAAATTTAAGTCAACATCAATTATTCCAATCAGGGATGCGTGTAGGTAGAGAAATTTTAGCCACATCTGCAAACACAATATACTTGGCCTATTTTGGCGGTCAGTTGACTTTGTTTTTCTGGTTCTTCAAACTCAATTATTCATTCGGTCATATCATTAATTCAAAAATATTTGCACAAGAATTTATCTCAATCCTATTCGGTGGTATCGCTGTTGCTATAAGTATCCCTATCACCGCATGGATAACTGCATTTTTAATTAAAAGAAAAATAAATCAGCCAAATACAAAACAATAAAACAAAGCAGAACGTAGGAATGAAACATGCTTCATCATTCTTATCTACGTTCTGCTTTTTAAATTGTATGTGACATAACATAAACAGGTTTACCTATCATTGTAGATTTACCTGTATGTCGATAGCCAGCTTGTTCATATATATATTTTGCTTTTGGATTATCAGTATTTACAACTAAAACAATTTCATTAATATGCGGATATACTTCTTTAATGTACTGATCAAGTTGTTGTATTACATATTTACCAATGCCTTTACCACGATAACGAGAATCTACAACAAATGATCTAAAGAAAATGGCATTAGGATTAGATGAATACGATTCTGGGCCATCACCTTCATGTAAAGTAAAGAAAGCCAAACATTGCTGACCTTCCATCACTAGAGTAGGATGTCTATTTTCATTTTTCCTTGCAGATGCTAAGTTTTCTAATGGCGGTTTAGCAAATCGTAAATCTTCTTCTAATAGTTCTATTGATTTTACTGCATCATAATATTTAGTTTCATATTTCAATATATTCATAGTCTCACCTATTTACTCTGTAGACATTTCATTAATCCATTTTAAAACGGCAGGTGCAATCATATCAACATCATCTTTATCAAACCACTTAATATCAGTAATCTCATTATCTGTATGTATATTATCCCAATTGATTGTTGTTGTAGCACGATATCCGTTTAGTTCTGTAAGCATATTTTCCTGAGGATACGCCTTTCCTACTACTGTACCTATATATGATAACTCAGTTTCTGAAAGGTGAAGATTCAATTCTTCTTTAAGTTCTCTGATTAGTGCTTCTAATTGTGTTTCTCCTTCATCAATTTTACCACCCGGGAAATAATATTTTTCACGATGACGCACTTGTACAAGTAAAATTTTGTCTTTGGTTTCTTCAACTAAACAAACACACTTAATCATGTCATTAACTCCCTTATCAAATATTTTAAAATTCAAAATATATTTAGTATTATGTTATCATAATTCCCCTAAAGGTTTGTTTCATCATTTTATAATTTTTAGTGTATAATTAATAAAATATGGGTAATCAGTATAATCAAAAGTTTTACATTGGAGGGAAAATCATGGCAACAAAATCAAGTACAACACGTTTATCAAATTTATTTGGAATCGCAGGCTTTATTGTTGATGGATATAATGGTATTAGATATGATGCAAAAAATAAACAACTTGTTTATTTATCATTAGGTTTAAGTGCATTAGGAACAATAATAGACTTCTATGTATCAATTAAATCTGCTAGTAAATTCCGTAAATTAAACGCTTTAGTATCTTTTGCAATTAATGGTACTCGTTTATTTACTAGCTTTAGAAAAGTTAAAAACGAATACTCAGATGATTTCAAATAAGCACAAATAAAATTTTTAGTAGCCTAGGACATCGAAGTCTTAGGCTATATTCATTCATATCAACCAATTAATATCTTTCTTCTTTTTACATTTTACTTCAAACAACTATTTATCAAAATATTTGTAATTTTCATTAAAAAATCTTACTATGACAATAATTCAAAATTGAATAATGTTGAATTTATCATTTTATAATAATCTATGGATACTACCGAAAGGAGCTTGCAACATGATTTATACAGTCACGTCCACTTTACCTCCCTCACACGGTGGTAGAACACAAGCCTTATTAAGAAGAATAAAGTTAATCGATGAAGAATTTAATGTACCGACTAAAATTTTGACGACGAATTATAATAGAAACTACCCCAATATTTATAAAAAATTTTTAGAAGATCATAAAGTTACAGATAATATAGAATTTGAAAATATTTATGAATGGTTAACAAATTTCAAAATTTATGATGTTCCAAAGACCAAAATTTTAAAGAAACCAAAATATAACAAAGTATCAAAACGTATTTCTGGTCTTAAAGCTGAAAAAAATCCTCAAAATCATGAAATTAAATATTATGACAAAAATCATCAATTAGTACGTTTTAGAAAATATTTTTCTAACAACTCAATATTACATTACGAAGATGTTATCTCTCCAGAAACAGGTATGAAAACAATGCGTCATGAATACAACTCTTATGGTTATTTACATAGAGTACTTCACTATTTTGACGGTTCAAAAAAGAAAAGCCAGGAAATGATGTTTTACCCTGACGGTGAAATGTACTGTGAACGTCATTTTAAAGATAATGATAAAAATAGTGTGAATCTTGTTAAATTACTTAAAAACGGAGAAGTCTATGAAACTTTCTCTGACGACAAAGCTTTTGCAAAATACTATTTTGAACATAAATTCAATGATGATGATATCGTATTCTGCGATGCTAGACTTTTAGACGATCCGCTACTCTCCCAATCACATCAAACACGAAACATATTAGTTCTGCATAGTTCACACTTATCTGGTGAAAAAATTAAAAAATCATTTAAATACGCCTTTGAACATAAAGAAAATGTAGAAAAATTTATCGTTTTGACTCAGCAGCAAAAAGAAGATATTCAACAAATGTACGATATTGCAGATAACCAATTTACACTTATACCACATTTTATTGAGGATACTACAGCTAAAGAGCCAACTAAAGACGATGAAAAAGAAGACCGCTTCGTGTTTATAGGTAGATTCAGTAAAGAAAAACAATTAGATCACTTACTCAAAGCTTATAATGAATTTCTTAAAAGTGGTCATCAGACCAAATTGGCGCTTTTCGGTAGAGATGTGGATAATCAAAGAGCAATGATGGATGATTTAATTGAAACATATCAGTTAAATGACAAAGTGAGTATTCACAAATATACATCGAATCCATTAGCAGAATTCAAAAAATCTAAAGCATCTCTCTTAACAAGTAGCTATGAAGGATTTGGTTTAACGATTATGGAAAGTATTTCAATGGGTTGTCCAGTTGTTTCGTACGATGTTAGATACGGTCCGAATGAAATTATTGACCATGGTCAAAACGGTTACTTAGTAGAAGCCAACAATATTAATCAGTTGGCTGAATATATGACTCAAATTATCGAACATCCATTAACAAATGTTAAAAATAATGAAAAACTTTATTATTCATCAGCAGTAAATAACTATAAGCAATTGCTTGAACATTTAAATGTAATTTAATGCTAAACATCCATCTTACCTATTCAAAGGTGAGGTGGATGTTTTATTTGTGAATAATATAATTGATTGAATTCTCTACAATAGTCATTACTTCTAATTTCACGTATCCAATTTATATGAATAAAAAATAAAACTACTGAAAAAGTTAATTAACTTAATCAGTAGTCCATTGTTATATCTATTTATTAGTGAATGTATCGATATGAGCTTACTTGATATGATGGAATTGTTCTATATGTTACAATTCCAGGTTTAGCAGCCCAATTCATTTCTGAAATTAAAATACTACCATCACTGTTAACACGTTCTACAAATGCTACATGACCATAATATCCTGCATCACTTTGTGCGATTGAACCAACAGTTGGTTTACCATCAATTGTGTAACCATCAGCTGCTGCTGCGTTATCCCAATTGTTAGCGTTCCACCAATATGTACTAATACCTTTACCGATTTGAGCACGACGGTTAAATACATGATAAGTACATTGTCCCCATGTATATAAGTTTTGATGATTGAAAACAGGTGTTTTATAACCATTATTACTTGCACTTGCATTACTAGAACCAGTGTTAGATGCAGTAGCACTTCCTGTTACTTTTAACTTTTGTCCAGGATGAATAGTAAAGCTATTCAAACCATTCAATTTCATTATGTTTTGATAGCTCGTTCCATACTTAGAAGCAATTGAAGATAATGTATCTCCTGCTTTAACTGTATAAGTAGATGAACTACTTGTTGAAGTTGAATTACTTGGTTTGCTCGTACTACTAGTTGATCCCGATAATTTTAAAACTTGATTTGGAAATATTATATTAGATGTCATTCCATTTAATGATTTTAATTTCGAAACGGAAACACCATATTTATTCGATATAGACCAGAGTGACTCTCCACTTTTAACTTTATGTGTCGTTGTTGCTGCATCGGCTTGCGTTGCTGCAATAGCGCTTACTCCACTAGTTCCAACGATTGCAGCAATAATTTTTTTATTCAATTACTTATTCCTCCTAAAATACTCTATTTATATCTCGGATTATTTATACAATATCTATTATACTTGTTTTATATGTATATGATATTTGTATTTCATGACATTATGATTACAAATATAATAATATTATCAAATTGATTCTTACATAAAATACATTTCTACTATATAAATTGCACATTTCCTCTTTACACTTTAAAGTTACAAATTACATTTTATTTTTCATAATGTTACTTTTAAAATTATTTGCTTTCATAAAATAAACATCGAGAAAGTAAGGCAAATACATTTTTGTTATAGTTTCTAACAATTTGAAAATGTATACTTCTTACTATCTCGATGTAAGACTAATCATTATTCTTTTAGTTCTTTTTCAATATCTTTAATTTCTTTTTGAGATAAATCTACAGGTTTTTCGCCATCTTTAGTATCTTCTTTCAATGCTTTTTGAGCTTCTTTTGAATGATATAACTTAACTATTTTTTTGTAAGTTTTATTATCTATGTCTTTTGAATTAACTGCAATAATATTAATGTACGGTTGTACTGCATCAGAATTCTGATCTTCTAAATAAATTGGATCTTTCTTTGGATTCTTTCCTGCTTTTGTCGCCACACCGTTATTAATAACTGATATATCTACATCTGATAATGCGCGTGCAGTTTGCTGTGCATCGACTGCTTTAATTTTTAAATTTTTAGGGTTATCAACTATATCTTTTGTAGTGCCATTTAAACCAAAATCCTTTTTCAATTTAATTAAGCCTGCTGATTCTAATAATTTAAGTGCACGTGCTTGGTTTGATACGTCATTTGGTATAACTACTTGAGCTCCTTTTTTCACATCTTTTATATCTTATCTTATCTGAATAAATACCTAAAGGTGCTAATACCGTTGTACTCATTGCTGAGATTTTTGCATCTTTATGTGCTTTCTTATATTGGTCTAAAAACGCAAAATGTTGAAAGGCATTCATATCGATGTCTCCATCACTTAATGCTTTATTCGGAACATTATAATCAGAAAAATGCTTGATTTGTACATCGATACCATCTTTTTTAGCTAGTTCTTTCACTTTTTCCCATGCTTTAGTGTCATTAGATGCTACACCAACTGTAACTTGTTTGTCGTTCTTCCCACCACAAGCAGATAATACTAATACCGCTAAAATAATTACTCCTAAAATTTTCTTCATATTGTTTACGCCTCCTATATCATGGAAATAAATAGATTTTAATTTCTTCTAATTTTACGTGAAATAAAATTACCGAGTGATTGAATAATTTGTACAATTATAATTAATACAACTACAGTTATGACGATGACGATTGTATCGAAACGTTGGTAACCATATACAAGTGCTAAATCACCTATACCTCCGCCACCAACAGCTCCAGCCATTGCTGTGCTTCCTATTAAGCCTATAATGGCAGTTGTAATTGCTAAAATAAGTGATCCTAATGCTTCTGGAAGTAGGAAATAACGGATAATTTGTATAGGAGACGCTCCCATTGCTTTTGCGGCCTCTATGATACCATCATCCACTTCTAATAATGAGTTTTCTACAAGTCTTGCAATATAAGGTGCAACATACACTGTTAAAGGAACAATTGCAGCAGTCGTACCTATAGAAGTGCCTACCAACATTTTGGTGAACGGTATAATTGCAATTAGTAAAATAATAAAAGGTATAGATCTTAATATATTTATGATGGGGTTAAGTATTTGATGTAAAATCGTATTGGGCCAAATCCCATTTTTTCTAGTAATAACTAGCAATACACCTAATGGTATGCCGATTAATGCGCCAATTACCAATGCTACTGTAACCATATAAAGTGTTTCATATAGTGCTTGCATTAATTGTGATGAATCTAAACTAGAACCAAACATTTATCTAAACCTCCTCATAATGTATTTTGTTATTTTCAAAAAATGAATTAAGATTAAATTTCTTGTAATTTTCATCTTTTTTGATACGAATCCACATATAGCAAACCGTATCTCCTTGTATTTCAGACATAGATGAAAACAAGACATTCACATTTAAATGATAGTTGTTTATCATTTCATTTAATAAAGGATATTCAATTTGTTCTTGATCAATAAATAATTTTAAATCAATATCACTTTCATTTTTATAACGATTAAAAGAATCTATGAGTGATTTAGAAGGTTCCATATTGACTACAGTAGTTACAAAGTTATGAGCGGTCTTGGTTTTAGGATTGCTAAATACTTCTTTAACGTCACCTATCTCAACTACTTCACCATTTTCCATAACTGCTACTCTATTACAAATTTTTTGTATAACACTCATATCATGTGTGATCATCATCACTGTTACGCCAAATGTTTTATTTACATTACTCAATAAGTTTAATATTGAATTGGTTGTAGCAGGATCAAGCGCACTTGTTGCTTCATCACATAACAACACTTTAGGATTAGTTATTAGGGCACGAGCAATGGCAACTCTTTGTTTCTGTCCACCCGATAATTCATCAGGAAATTGATTCTTTTTATCACTTAAACCAACAAATTTTAATATGGAATCCACTCTTTCTTGGATTTCTTTTTTATCTTTCCCGCTTAAAATTAAGGGCATTGCTACATTTTTAAAGACTGTTTTAGAATTCAATAAATTAAAATGTTGGAATATCATACCGATATCTTTTTTAACTTTACGTAATTCTCTTTCCTTATATGTATTAATTTCATGTCCATCAACTATTACTTGTCCATCAGTAGCATGTTCTAATTGATTCACCAATCTAACTAAGGTACTTTTACCTGCGCCACTATACCCTATGACACCGAAAATATCATATTGATTAATCGTGAATGATATATTTTTCAATGCATGTATCTTTTCTTTCTTTTTATGAAATACTTTATTTACATTGTTAAATTCAATCAATCATAACCCTCCTCCTGTTTTAATCCCGATAATTATTATCTGAATATTTGCATTATATTGTAAGGGTGTGATCTAGTCAACACCATTTTCTGATTTTTCTAAAAATATCAATTATTTTAACTTCTTTGTTTTAGATATTCCTTAATATTTAACAGATTTCAACAACAACCCCATTTCATCTATACCGATTATCTATCAATTATTAACATTAATTATAATTCTTACTTTACTTATATAGTTTATGGGTGTATAGTTAATCTAACGTAATAAAAGGTCGTGAATTTGATTGAAGTTTATTTGTTTAGAATATACTCCTTTTGATTAATGAAATTTGTTACAAATATTTAGTGAAAAAGCACATGGAGGTATTCGATATGAATAACGGTACAGTTAAATGGTTTAATGCAGAAAAAGGTTTTGGTTTCATCGAAAGAGAAGATGGAAATGATGTATTCGTACATTTCTCAGCAATCGCTGAAGATGGATACAAATCATTAGAAGAAGGACAAAAAGTTGAATTCGACATCGTTGAAGGCGATCGTGGAGAACAAGCAGCTAATGTCGTAAAAATGTAATAACATTTTCAAAGCAACCGTAATGGTTGCTTTTTTTATGCTTAAATTTAATAAAATACTAGTCAGTCTTCTTATACATCTATTATTAGAAAATATATCTTTTACATTTTTGTTATAACTATTAATACATAAAGGAATGATTTAACTTTGAGTTTACTCTCAATTATTTTGATACTACTTGTAGCAATTGAGTTTATCTTTATTATGATACTTCAAACATTTATGACAAGCTCTAAAAAAACTAGTCAAACTTTTAAAATGAGTCAATCTGCATTAGAAGATAACAATTTAAATACATTAATGAAAAACCAAGGTATTTATAATGGACTTCTCGGTCTTTTCGTAATTTATGCGACATTTTTTAGTAATCATCCTAGAGAACTCATTATATGTATTCTTGTATATATGATTATAGTTGCAATCTATGGTAGTTTAACAAGTCAAAAGTCTATCATTATTAAACAAGGTCTATTACCAATTCTAGCTCTCTTATCATTAATTTTTTAATTATTTCCGTTAAATCGAAACTCGATTCAACGGTTTTTTTATAATAAAAGGCCCATTCCAAAAATGGAATGAGCCTTGTGATATCAATATTTCATTTTATTATTTATTTTCTTCTTCGTCTTCATCTTCTCTACGACGTTTGAAGAATAAGAATAGTGCACCTAGTCCGGCTAATAATGTACCGAACAACGTTCCTTTATTAACTACATCTTGTCCTGTTTCAGGTAGTTCACTCTGACCTTTACCTTGATCTTTATCTTTGTTTGTTGATGATTTCGTTGATTTTTCTACTTGTTGTCCATTCATATCTACTACTTTACTACCATTATTTTGGTTAGAATTAGTTACTTCGCTGTTGTTATCTGTTTGTGCTTGTTCTTCAGTATCTCGTTGAACTGAATTATGGGTTGCTTTATTGCTTCCATATGCACGAGTTGATGATGTTGATTTACTATCATTTGACGGTGCTGTTGGTTGAGTTGTATCTTTTGTTTCTTTCGGTTCAGCCGGCTGACTAGGATTTGTTGAATCATCAGAATCTGTCGGTTGTTTTGTATGATTTGGATTTGTTGGGTCGACTGGTTTTGTTGGCTCTGTTGGTTGATTTGGGTCGACTGGTTTACTGTTATCAATAACTGTTCCATCAGTAGATGGTGAGATATTACCGTCTGCATCCGTTGCTGTTACTCCGATATGATCTCCACCTTTTAGTTCTTCACCAGTAGGAATATTTATCACATAATTACCATCTGCATCTGTTGTTGCACTCGCTGTTGTTCCGTCTGGGAACGTCACTGTTACTGTTGAGTTTGGCTCTGCTTTACCTGTAATTTGTGTATCATCACTCGTCACTGGATTGATTGTTGGTGCATCTGGTGCTGTTGTGTCTGTTACAACTGTTGTTGCTGGGTCAGACTCGTTACCATCTTTATCTGTTGAAGTAACTGGTAACGTTTCTCCGCCTTTTAAGTCTTCATTAGATGGAATGTCAATCACATAATTACCGTCGGCATCTGCAGTTCCAGTTGCTGTCGTTCCATCTGGGAATGTCACTGTTACTGTTGAATTTGGTTCAGCTGTTCCTGTGATTGTTTTATCTTCACTTGTTACTGGATTAACAGTTGGTGCTGTCGGTGCTGTTGTGTCTGTTACAACTGTTGTTGCTTTATCAGAAGTATTGCCATCCTTGTCTGTCGCTGTTACCGGTAATGTTTCTCCACCTTTTAAATCTTCGTTAGATGGAATGTCAATCACATAATTACCATTATCATCTGCAGTACCAGTTGCTGTTGTGCCATCTGGGAACGTTACTGTTACTGTTGAGTTCGGCTCTGCTTTACCTGTGATTTGTGTATCGTCACTTGTCACTGGGTTTACAGTTGGTGCTTCTGGCGCTGTTGTATCCGTTACTGTTGTTGTCGCTGGATCTGATTGGTTACCGTCTTTATCTGTTGCTGTAACTGGTAATGTCTCTCCACCTTTTAGATCTTCATTCGCAGGGATATTAATCACATAATTACCATCTGCATCTGTTGTTGCACTTGCTGTATTGCCATCTGGGAATGTCACTGTCACTCTTGAGTTTGGCTCAGCTGTTCCTGTGATTGTTTTATCTTCACTTGTCACTGGATTGACAGTTGGTACTGTCGGTGCTGTTGTATCTGCAACTGTAGTTGTTGCTGGATCAGACTTATTCCCATCTTTATCTGTTGAAGTAACTGGTAATGTTTCTCCGCCTTTTAAGTCTTCATTAGATGGAATGTCGATGACATAGTTACCATTATCATCTGCAGTTCCTGTCGCTGTTGTGCCATCTGGGAACGTTACTATTACTGTTGAGCCTGGTTCTGCTTTACCCGTAATTGTTTTGTCTTCACTTGTTACTGGATTCACAGTTGGTACTGTTGGTGCCGTTGTATCTGCAACTGTAGTTGTTGCTTGATCAGATTTATTTCCATCTTTGTCTGTTGCTGTAACTGGTAATGTTTCTCCACCTTTTAGGTCTTCATTCGCAGGTATATTTATAACATAGTTACCATTGTCATCTGTAGTTCCTGTCGCTGTTGTGCCATCCGGGAACGTCACTGTCACTGTTGAACCTGGCTCTGCTTTACCTGTAATTTGTGTATCGTCACTTGTCACTGGATTGACAGACGGTACTGTCGGTGCTGTTGTGTCTGTTACAACTGTTGACGCTTTATCAGATGTGTTGCCTGCTTTATCTGTTGACGTTACTGGCAGTGTTTCTCCACCTTTTAAATCTTCGTTAGCTGGAATCTCAATCACATAGTTACCATTGTCATTTGCTGTACCAGTTGCTGTTGTGCCATCTGGGAATGTCACTGTTACTGTTGAGCCTGGTTCGGCTTTTCCTGTGATTTGTGTGTCATCACTTGTCACTGGATTCACTGATGGTACTGTCGGTGCTGTTGTATCTGTAACTGTAGTAGTCGCTTTATCAGATGTGTTGCCTGCTTTATCTGTTGAAGTAACTGGTAGAGTTTCTCCACCTTTTAAGTCCTCACTAGATGGAATATTGATGACATAGTTTCCGTCTGCATCTGTTGTAGCACTTGCAGTTTTACCGTCTGGAAACGTTACAGTAACTGTTGAATTTGGTTCTGCTTTACCTGTGATTTGTGTATCGTCACTTGTTACTGGATTGACAGTTGGTGCTGTTGGCGCTGTTGTATCTGCCACAGTTGTTGTTGATGGTTCTGATTTATTTCCATCTTTATCTGTCGCTGTAACTGGTAATGTTTCCCCGCCTTTTAAGTCCTCACTAGATGGAATATTGATGACATAGTTTCCGTCTGCATCTGTTATTGCAGTTGCTGTTGTTCCATCTGGGAATGTCACAGTTACCGTTGAACCTGGTTCTGCTTTACCAGTGATTTCTGTATCATCACTTGTCACTGAATTCACTGTTGGTACTGTCGGTGCTGTTGTGTCAGCTACAGTTGTCGTTGCTGGGTCTGATTTGTTACCGTCTTTATCCGTTGCAGTAACTGGTAACGTTTCTCCACCTTTTAAGTCTTCATTTGAAGGGATATCAATCACGTAATTACCATCTTCATCTGCAATACCTGTCGCTGTTGTGCCATCTGGGAACGTTACTGTCACTGTTGAACCTGGCTCTGCTTTACCTGTAATTTGTGTATCGTCACTTGTTACTGGATTTACTGTTGGTATTGTCGGTGCTGTTGTATCTGTCACTGTTGTTTTCGTTTCTCCAGATGTATTACCTGCTTTATCAGTAGCAGTAATTGGTAAATCTTCTCCACCTTTTAAATCTTCATTCGCTGGAATATCAATGACATAATTGCCATCCGCATCTGTTGTACCACTAGCTTTAGTACCATCTGGGAATGTTACTGTCACTGTTGAATTCGGCTCTGCCTTACCAGTAATTTGCGTATCATCACTTGTTACTGGATTTACTGTTGGCGCATCTGGTGCCGTAGTATCTGTTACTGTTGTTGTTGCTTCTCCTGACGTATTACCAGTTTTATCTGTAGCGGTAACTGGTAATGTTTCTCCGCCTTTTAAGTCTTCATTAGTTGGTATATTAATTGTATAGTTTCCATCCGCATCTGTTGTGGCACTAGCTGTATTGCCATCTGGGAATGTTACTGTCACTGTTGAGCCTGATTCAGCCTTACCTGTGATTGTTGTATCATCGCTTGTTACTGGATTTACTGTTGGTGCATCTGGTGCTGTTGTATCTGTCACTGTTGTTGTTGCTGGGTCTGATTTATTACCATCTTTATCCGTTGCTGTAACTGGTAATGTTTCTCCACCTTTTAAATCTTCGCGACTTGGGATATTAATCACATAGTTGCCATTCTCATCAGTTATACCTGTTGCTGTTGTGCCGTCTGGGAATGTTACTGTCACTGTTGAACCTGGTTCGGCCTTACCTGTGATTGTTGTATCATCACTTGTTACTGGATTTACTGTCGGTACTGTCGGTGCTGTTGTGTCTGTTACGACCGTTGTTGCTGGGTCTGACTTATTACCGTCTTTGTCTGTTGCAGTAACTGGTAATGTTTCTCCACCTTTCAAGTCTTCATTAGATGGAATATCAATGACATAATTACCATCCGCATCTGTAGTGCCTGTCGCTGTTGTGCCGTCTGGGAACGTTACCGTTACTGTTGAACCTGGTTCAGCTTTACCCGTAATTTGTGTATCTTCACTTGTTACTGGGTTTACTGTTGGTACTGTCGGTGCTGTTGTATCTGTCACCGTAGTTGTCGCTTCATCTGATTTATTACCAGCTTTATCTGTTGCTGTAACAGGTAGTGTTTCTCCACCTTTTAAGTCTTCACTTGATGGAATATTGATGACATAGTTACCGTCCGAATCTGTTGTTCCTGTCGCTGTTGTTCCATCTGGGAATGTTACTGTTACTGTTGAATTTGGTTCGGCTTTACCTGTGATTGTTGTATCTTCACTTGTCACTGGATTCACTGTCGGTACGACCGGTGCTGTTATATCTGTCACTGTCGTACTAGCTTCATCTGATGTGTTACCTGCTTTATCTGTCGCGGTAACTGGTAGTACTTCTCCACCTTTTAAGTCTTCATTTGATGGAATATCAATCACGTAATTACCATCAGCATCTGTTTCAGCAGTAGCCGATGTTCCATCTGGGAATGTCACTGTTACTGTTGAATTTGGCTCTGCCGTTCCCGTGATTGTTGTATCTTCACTTGTCACTGGATTTACAGTTGGTACTTCTGGTGCTGTTGTGTCTGTAACTTCTGTTGTTGCTACGTCAGATTTATTGCCAGCTTTATCTGTTGATGCGACTGATAATTCTTCTCCGCCTTTTAAATCTTCATCTGTTGGAATATTAATAACATAATTACCATCTGTATCTGTTGTAGCTGTCGCAGTATTACCGTCTGGGAACGTCTCTGTTACTGTTGAATTTGGTTCCGCATGACCTGTGATTGTTGTATCTTCACTTGTTACAGGATTAATAGTCGGTACTTCTGGCGCAGTTATATCTGTGACAGTTGTTGTTGCTTCTCCAGATTGATTACCTGCTTCATCTGTTGATGTGACTGGTAACGTTTCTCCACCTTTTAAATCCTCATTTGATGGAATATCAATTGTATAGTTGCCATCGCCGTCTGCATTAGCTGTTGCTGTTGTGCCGTCTGGGAACGTTACTGTTACTGTTGAATTTGGTTCTGCTGTTCCTGTAATTTGTGTATCTTCACTTGTTACAGTATTGATTGTAGGTTCATCCGGTGCCGTTACATCAACAACTGTTGTATTAGCGTTAGTAGATTTATTACCTGCTTTATCTGTTGAAGTAACGTTTAATGTTTCTCCACCTTTTAAATCTATATTAGTTGGAATTGCAACTCTATAACTACCATTTGATGTCGCAATTGCTTCCACTTTTGTTCCATTTGGGAACGTGATTGTTACTGTTGAGTTTGGTTCTGCTGTTCCTGTAATTGTTTTATCTTCACTTGTTACTCTATTAACAGTAGGTTGATTTGGTGCTGTCGCATCTGTGACTGTAATATTTGAATCCACAGATTTATTACCTGCTGCATCTTTAGCAGAAGCTTTAATTGTTTCTCCACCAGTGAAATCTTCATTTGATGGAATATTAACAGTGTAATTACCTGACGCATCAGCAGTAGTAACTTGTGTTGTTCCATCTGGGAATGTCAATGTTACTGTTGAGTTTGGTTCCGCTTTACCTGTAATCGTTGTATCTTCACTTGTTACAGGATTAATAACCGGCGCGTCTGGTGCAGTTGCATCTGTTACAGTTACTGTTGGTGATACTGCACTTGTTTTTCCATTTTTACTAGCAGTAGATGTTAACTGAGTACCTGCTGTTAATGGTTTAGATAATGTTAATGTACCTGTCGTACTATTAGCCCCTAATGTAACTGTGCCTATCACATTATTATTGTTATCTTTAACTGTAATTGTTGAACCAGCCGTACCATGAACACCAATAGTCGTATCATTATCGTCTACAGGATCCACTAAAGGCGCAGGAACAATTGTATTATCTATAATATTAAATGTATTTGTTTCATCGTTATCATAGTTAGATGCATCAATAGCTATTGTGTACTGACCTGCTGCTGATTTAGGGATAGTAACTGAGAAAGTTCCATCGCTATTCACAGTAGATGTACCAATAACTTGTCCTGCTGAATTAATTACTTTAGCAGTTTGAGTACCTGCATTTGCTTTTAAAGTGACTGATCCACTTACTTTTGTATCATTAATTGTAATATCGGCTGCAGTTGGTTTACCTACTAATGGTGAAGTTTTATATGTCTTAACCTCATCTCCATCATTTTTAGAGTCATCATCTGTATCTGCATCATTTGGATCTGTTAATGATACTTCTCTTTCATATCTATCTAAAAGACCATCTTGATCATAGTCTTGTAATTCTAAAGAAGATGTTCCTAGCGTATTATTAATAAGTTGGCCAGCATTATCAGTAAGATAGCCAGCAAATGTAAAGTCTTCAACTTGATCAGCTGTAGAAGTAATTAAATTGCCATTTGCGTCATATTGTGCATCTTTAGTTAGAATGTTATTAGCACTTTGATTTAATTTAACAACAATTCTCATACCCACTGTTTCAGGTAATCCATTATTAAATTCAATTAAATTATTTAAATCACTAGCAGTAATCGTACCATTACCATTCGCATCTATAGACAAATCGGCCACTTTATTAGAAGCTTTATAAGTTTTGTCAAATCCTTTTAAACCATCATAGTCATATCTATCTAATTCAACACTTTGGATGAATGGAATTAAGTCTTTATCGATTTGATAGTTATAACTCCATTGTTTGTTTGAAGCACCACCATAACCGAATGTGCCATTTTTAACGATTTGTTGGTCAACAATAATCGCTCCGTTATCTCCAACTTTTGTATCTAAAATAGCTGTACCACTACTTGCTTTAAAATCCTTTGAATTAGCTGTAGATGTATTATTATTTAACTTAACTAAATCATCATCAGCTGATGTAAGGAAATAACCACTACTTTCTGATGAACGTACGATTGTGTTTGCGGAAGAATCTCTAACATAAATTTGATAATTAAGTTTATTATTACTTAAATCTCCTGCTTCATTAAGAATATTTTCAACAGTATCATCTAATTCAATTTGACCACCAGCTGCTGTTTTAGATGCTAAAATTTCCGCACCAGGGAATAAACCACCACTTGCACGAATATAGTTGACTTCCCAAATATTAGACGGTGTGCCATCATCATTTTTTAATCTCGTAAATGTGACTTTAGTGTTATTTCCAGCTTGGTTTACCGTTATATTAGTAACATGTTCTGCAATTTTAGAGTCTAGATTTAAATCAATTTTATATCTAGAACCTGAGTTAGAACCAGACATATACGCATGAATATTAAATGGAATTGATGTACTATTTTTAACTGCGTCAGAATCTAAAGCTTCAGGATCAAATACTAGTGACGCAAATGTATAGTTATCAGAATAATTTAATGATTTTTGCGCTTTTTCGTCACCACTAACAGCGGCAGCAAGCATTCTAGGTGTAGCCATTGCGCGCATAAATGTTCTAGTTCTAGGCTGAGTAGCTAATGTTTCTGTGCTCTTTTGTTTGTCTACCATTTCTTTTAAAGCAGCTTGTAATACAGCTTGATTGATTTCTTCATCAGTTGCTTTGTTAAAGTCTACATCTGTATTTTTTAATATTTCTTTTGCTTCAGTTGTTGAAACTTGATTATTTAAAAATGATTGCACTGCTTTTTCTTTATTTTTAGATTTTGCCAATTGTTTTGTTAATTCAGTAGTTTCTTTTGCTGTTGTTTTAGTTGTTTTAGTAGACTTACTAGAATTTTTAGATGTTGTTTCTTTTTTGCTTGATTCAGTTTTTTTAGTTGATGTTTAACAGTAGCCTTTTTAGATGTTGCTTTTTCTTCTTTTGCTTTTTTAGCATCTTGTTTAGATGTTGAATCTTTAGTTGCTTTAGTTGTTTTTTCTTCTGTTTTAGATGTTGTTTTATTGGAAGTTGTTTTGTCTACATTTTTAGTTGATGTTTTATCTGCAGTATTATTCTTTTCTGAAGAGGTTTTGTCTGAAGTCGGTTTATCTGAAGTTTGATTTTCTTTAGAAGTAGAATTAGTTTCACTATCTTGTTTATTTATAGATTCATCGTCTTTATTTGACTCTACTTGTTTGTCATCTGTAGATGTTGTTTTGTTCTCAGAAGTTGCTGACTCTGTTGTAGATTCATCTTTTGTTGTCGATGCTTTTTTGTTTGAGTTATCAATTGTGTTTTGTTCAATACTTGAGGATTCTTGTGCTGATGTTTTATCTGAAGAAACGTTGTTTGAATTCGCTTGTTCGGTACTTTGCTTATCGCCAGTATTATTTGTTGTTTTCTCCTCTACATCTTTATTAGTTGTAGTAGTTTGTTGGTCACTATTAGCATTGTCTGTTTGAGTAGCTGTTTTGTCTGTGGCACTCGTTTCTGTACTATTTGTTTCATTACTATTAGTGAGTTCTGTTATATCAACAGGTTCACTTTTATCTTTGTTGCCATCGCTATTTTGAGAAGATGCATTATCTAATTCATCTGCTCTAGCTACATTTCCTGCTCCAAATACTAATGTTGCACCTATTAATAGTGATGCTGTTCCTGCTGTGAATTTTCTAATTGCATATTTATTTAGTTTGTGTGGTAAAAAGCCTTGTTTGTTCTTCATTTATGAATCACTTCATATATTTTGCACAATTTTAATATTGTATATACATATAATACTTAATTGATTTACTTTTTACAAATGTTACAAAACTATATATCTGTACAATTTTTATCCAAATTTATATTTATCATTTTTTAGTAATAATATGAATAAATATATAAAATGGATTTGACAAAACTATTTTGTACGCAATTAAGTTTGTCGAAATTTCAATTAATACAGATATACATTTTATGTTTTATTTTTTATATGCTTTCTCTATTCAATAATAAAATTGTACTTTGATAACTTTCCTTTATCCGGATATATGATTTATAAACCCGAATAACCAAAATCATTTTCGATTATTCAAATTTGTTAAAGTAATTTTTCAAAATAGCAGTTATTACTTCAAGTTGAGTATCATATCTCATCAATTTCATTACACAATTAAAAAGGGAGTTAGACAGAAATAATATTTTCCTAAAATTTATTTCGTAGTCTAACCCCGGCAATGTTGACTAGAATTTAAAATAAAGTATCACTACTATTTTTAAATAGTTTAGTGATACTTACACATTAGCTTTAGCTAAGGTGTTCCACTAAGGATTACATGAGTTAGCACTCATGCATAAGTAATTCTAATTTCTAAAGAAAAAGAATTACTTTATCAGTCAACTACTGCCAATATAAAATTGTAGCCTGAGACATTTATTTATCCCAGGCTACAACAATTCTATATTTTATTTCATCATTTTTATTTTCTAATATCATGAATACGTGACATTTGATTCATACGTGTTTCAGCAAAATGTTGTGAAGCTTCTAATGGTGTCTTATTTTGAGATTTAGCTATATCGAATATATGTTTAACAATCTTATCGATACCTTCAATACTTTCTGTCGCACGCGCTTCATTGTAACCATTTAATTCGTCAGCTGTATTGATTACACCACCACTATTAACAATATAGTCTGGTGCATATAATATACCTTTTTCTTCTAACATTTTACTATGTTTATTTTCATCTTTTAATTGGTTATTCGCTGAACCACATACGGCTTTAACTTTTAATTGAGGAATAGTATCATCATTTAAAATACCCCCAAGTGCACATGGTGCGAAAATATCCGCTTCTACTGAAAAGATGTCATCTGGTTCGACAAATTGTGCATTAAATTCATCAACTGCTCGTTGTGCGTTATTTTTATTGATATCAGTCACAATTAACTTAACTCCGTCTTCATGTAATAAGCGACAAAGTTCATATGATACGTGACCTACACCTTGGACGGCTACTGTTTTACCTTCGAGTGATTCACCATTAAATTGTTCCATAGCCGTACGTTTCATTGCTATATAAATACCATAAGCAGTCATTGGACTAGGATTACCTGCTGATCCAAATGATTGACTAGTACCACAAACATATGGTGTTTCTTTATAAATCAAATTCATTTCATGTTCAGATGTACCAACATCTTCTGCTGTATAGTAACGACCATTTAATGTATTAACATAGCGACCTAATGCTCTATAAAATGCTTCTTCATCTTCTTTATTAGGTGAACCCATCACTACTGTCTTACCTCCACCAAGGTCTAAGCCAGCAGCTGCATTTTTATATGTCATACCACGTGCTAAATTCATAGCATCTTCTATTGCTTCTTCTTCAGAATTATAATCATTTCTAACGCGGCAACCGCCTAATGCTGGTCCAAGTGTCGTATCATGAATACAAATAATTGCCTTTAAGCCTGTTGCTTTATCTTGGCAAAAAACCATTTGTTCATAGTCTTCTTGTTCCATAGTTTCGAAAATCATTAAAAATACTCCTCTCTATAATTCAATGTACATTATTCGCATACCCTGACAAAATAGGAATAATCTTAATTTAAAACACGCACAATATTAGCCAAATTGAGAATTATATGAAAATTTGTTTACACTGAATTTTCTATTAAAAATAAAAAACTGACGACAAAATTTGATTCTTTGTCGTCAGTTTATACTAATCTTAATCTATTAATGTTGTGCATTATTAAATGAAAGAAAGATACGCTTATATATGACTAATTAGATTTAATTTAATGTGTTAAGTGCTTGTTTTAAGTCATTGACTAAATCATCTGTATCTTCAATACCTATTGATAAACGAATTAAGCCGTCAGTAATACCTTCTTTAGCTCGCACATCTGATGGGATAGACGCATGTGTCATTAAAGCAGGTACTGAGATTAAGCTTTCAACTGCACCTAAACTTTCAGCTAAAGTGAAATATTGTGTTGCGTGAATCACTTTTTTAGCTGCTTCAGTATCTTTCACTTCAAAAGCGATTACACCTGTATGACCGTCTGCTTGCGCTGCATGTATATCATAATTTAGGTGACTTTTCACACTTGGATGGAATACTTTTTGTACACTGTCATGAGATTGAAGCATATCAATAACCGCTTCAACATTACGATTAATTTGTTCCATACGTAAGCCAAGTGTTTTGATTCCTCTTACTAATAAATAACTATCTTGTGGTCCAAGAACGCCACCTGTTGAATTAGAAATAAAACCAATACGTTCTCCTAATTCATCGTCAGCAGTTACTACTAATCCAGCTACTACATCACTGTGTCCGCCAATGTATTTAGTAGCAGAATGTAAAACAATATCAATACCAAAGTCTAATGGATTTTGATAATAAGGTGTCATAAATGTATTATCTACAACAGAAATCAAATTGTGTTTTTTAGCAATTTCTACAGTACCTTTAATATCTGTTACACGTAATAATGGGTTAGAAGGTGTTTCAATATATAACATTTTAGTTTCAGGTTTAATATATTTTTCAACTTCATCAATATTTGTAGTATCAACAAAATCAACATCTAAACCGAATCTTGTAAATACTTTAGTTAATGCACGATATGTGCCACCGTATACATCAGAATTTAATATAAGGTGATCGCCTTTATCTAATAACATGATAACTGCACTAATTGCAGCCATACCTGACCCAAATGCGAAACCATGTTTACCATGTTCTAAATCTGCAATGACACTTTCTAATGATGCACGCGTTGGATTGGCTGTACGAGAATATTCATAACCTTGACGTAAATCTCCAATATCATCTTGTAAGTAAGTACTTGTTTGATATATAGGTGTTGTTACAGCACCTGTATATTCGTCTGTAGTATGTCCGCCATGAATCATTTGTGTTTTTTTATTCATTATCATCCATCTCCTTATAATTAAATATTTGTTTTGACATATATCGATCACTACCATCAGGGAATATGGTTACGATTACCCCTTTGTCTAATTGTTGTTTTAATTCAAGTGCACCTTGTAATGCTGCACCAGATGAACTACCTACAAGTAATCCTTCATTTTTAGCAATATTTTTTACGTTTTCAAAAGCATGTTTATCACTAATTGTAAAAATACCGTCTACTAAAGTTTTCTCTAAAAATCCAGGCCACTTCTCTGAACCAATACCCTCTGTGTCATGAGCATGACTTGGTCCACCATTTAATATCGAGCCTTCTGGTTCGACAATATAGCTTTTAACACCTAAAGGTTGTAAATGTCTTGCTACACCTGTAAATGTACCACCAGATCCAGCACCAGCTACGAAATAGTCAATATGATTCAGTTCATCTGTAAGTTCTTTCCCCAAGGTGTGTGTATAGGCATCAGGGTTATGTTTAGTTTCAAACTGATTCATATAAATGGATTGTGTGTCAGTAGCGTATTGTTTGGCAACTTGTTGTGCTCCAATCATACCTTCATCTTTAGCTGTTCTTTTTACATCAGCACCTAAAGCACGCATAATTGAAATTTTCTCTTCAGAAAAGCCTTCAGGTGCAAATATGACACATTTTAAATCGTAGCGATTAGCTGCTATTGCTAATCCTATACCTGTATTTCCAGCCGTAGCTTCCACTATAGTATCACCACGTTGAAGACGCCCTTCTTCTATTGCTTGTTCAACAAGATACTTTCCTAGCCTATCTTTGACACTGCCTCCAGGATTAAATTGCTCAAGTTTAGCATAAATTTTAACGTTTTCATCACTATAACTTTCTAATAAAACAAGTGGTGTTTGTCCAATCAAATCGTATGCAATCATGTTATATATATACATCTCCTATGTATTTTAAGGAAAACTATACAATGCCTTTTCCCATATTCCAATAATTCTTATTTAACAGGTATGAATTATAAATGATTTTAGAATATTTTGCAATTTCACTGTTTATAATAAATCATATTTTTATATTTCTATTTTCAAACTCAATCAAATGTGCCAGAAGCCATCTCATGTTATGATGAATAACGTATATTAATTCTATAAATTTATATTTATTTTTCCTGTATAAGAAAAGACATATCATTTAATGCTAGTAAAGGAGTTTGTAATTATATGGCAAATAAAGACTTATCGTTATCTGTATTCACTCAAGAAAACTATAAAAATGTAAATCATAATTCAACTAATTTTAGAAATTCTATGTACGATGAATTAGAAGTTAATAAAAGTCGTTTTAAAAATTGTAATTTTAATGAAGGTATATTTAAAAATATTAATGCTGTCTCAAACAGTAAATTTATAAATAGTAGTTTGAATGACTGCATATTCGAACAAGTTAATTTTTACAAAAACCAATTTAAAAACATTAACGCAGAAAATACGACGTTTGATGAAACAACGATTAATAATACAGTCTTTCAAGACGTTGTATTTGATGGCAATACGTTTAGTGAAGTTAAAATCACTGATACTACATTTAAAAATGTCACTTTTAAAAAAACAGAAATTAACCAATCTGTATTTGAAAATATAAAATTAAAACACTGCTTCTTTGATCATGTGACATTTAAAAATACTAAATTACCTCAAAATATTGCAGAAGAACTTCAAAAACAAAATGTAATTTTTGAAAATGTACAATACATCTAATTCAAAGTGTACACTTAGACCTTATAATGCTGTCTTAGTGTACATTTTTTATATTAAAAGAGAGACATGTAGCTATTGGTATATGTTTATGAGGTATCTTACAAGGTAATAAACATTACAAACCTACGAAAGAAGGAATTGAATATGACTCAAGACACAAGTGAATTAAGTAAAGTGCCAACGCTTGATAAAGCGGAGGATAATGCATTTTTCCCTTCTCCTTATTCATTAAGTCAATATACAGCACCTAAAACAGACTTTGATGGTGTCAAACATAAAAATGCTTATACTGGAGGTAAATGGAAAGTATTAATGATTGCCGCAGAAGAGCGATATGTATTGTTAGAAAACGGCAAAATGTTCTCCACAGGTAATCACCCAGTAGAAATGTTATTACCATTGCATCATTTAATGGAAGCAGGTTTTGATGTCGATGTAGCTACATTAACGGGTTATCCTGTAAAATTAGAACATTGGGCTATGCCTGAAGAAGACGAGGCTGTTCAAGCGACTTACAATAAATTAAAAGAAAAACTACAACAACCAAAAGTGTTATCAGACGTAATTAAAAATGAACTCGGTCCTGATTCAGATTATATTTCCCTATTTATACCTGGTGGACATGCGGCTGTAGTTGGCATTTCCGAAAGTGAAGATGTACAACAAACGTTAGATTGGGCATTAGATTATGATAAGTTTATTATCACATTATGTCATGGTCCTGCTGCATTATTATCTGCTGGTTTAAATAGAGAATCATCACCATTTGAAGGTTATTCAGTTTGTGTGTTCCCTGATGCGCTTGATGACGGCGCTAATATCGACATTGGTTACTTACCGGGTAAACTTAAATGGTTAGTTGCAGACTTATTAAGCAAACAAGGACTTAATATTGTAAATAAAGAAATGAGTGGCCAAACACACCAAGACCGTAAGTTATTAACTGGCGATAGTCCATTAGCTTCAAATAATCTTGGTTTACTTGCAGCAGATACATTAGTCGAGGCCACAAAAGAGTCATAATCGAATTTGTTAATCTCAATTTTAAAATATATGTTTCATAGCCTAAAGCATCTAAAATACTACTGCTTTGGGCTTTTTTATGAGAACAATCCCTAATAAAATATTTAATATTGAAAAGTATATATGTCTTCCGTATAATATTTTTTAAATATTCAGATATTTAAACTTTTTAAGATAACTATTCTAGCTCATAAAAAAGGGGTGCTATTATGCAACCTATGATTCACGGATTCTTACTTGCTTTAGGTCTTATCTTGCCATTAGGTGCTCAAAACGTATTTGTATTTAACCAGGGAGCTAATCAAAAGAAATTAACCAAAGCATTACCAGTCATTATTACAGCAGGTTTATGTGATACGACTTTAATAGTATTAGCTATATTAGGTGTTTCACTCGTTTTAATGTCACTACCTATTTTACAATTAGTAATTTATATTATTGGCCTAGCCTTCTTATTATATATGGCTTGGTCATTGTGGAATGAAAAGCCAAATAATTTAGAACATATGGAACCTATGAGCGCTAAGAAACAAATCGGATTTGCACTCTCTGTTTCACTACTTAACCCTCACGCGATTATGGATACAATCGGCGTCATTGGTGCTAGCGCTTCTATGTATCAAGGTAATGAAAAGTTATTATTCGCAGTGGCTACTATTTCAGTCTCTTGGATTTGGTTTATTTTTTTAGCAGTCCTTGGAAAAATGTTAGGATCTGTTGATAAAACTGGTAAATACATCATTATTTTAAATAAAATCTCGAGTATTATCGTTCTCATTGTCAGTTTACTTATCATCAAAAATATTTGGCATATTTTGGTTAGATAACATAAAAAGGCTTATCGAAATTCGTAGTTTCGATAAGCCTTTATTGCTATATTTTTATCTAAAATCTAGTTTTAAAATAACTGAACTATAAATACTAAAATAATTACGATTGGCATGACAAATTTAATTAAATAATACCAAGGTAAAAATAGTTTGAATTTGTCTCTACCAAAGTTTTCTCTTAATAAATTTTTATCTAATAATTGGCCTACAACAAGTGTAGTACCTAGCGCTCCTAATGGCATTAGAATATTAGATACAATAAAATCCATGTTATCGAATATAGTGCCAGCGCCAAATTTAATTCCACTTAAACTACCGAACGATAAAGTGGCTGGGATACTAATAATAAATACGAGTATACTTGCGATAAGTGCAACAGGTCGACGTTTAGTATTATCATTTTTTGTAAAATTAGAAACGTTTAACTCTAATAATGAAATAGATGATGTTAATGCTGCAAATAAAAATAAAATTAAAAAGATAAGATAAAAGACGATACCGAAATGCATTTTATCGAATACTAAAGGTAGCACTTTAAATAATAAACCGGGCCCTTCTTGCGGCTGGTATCCGAATGTTTTTAACGCTGGAAAAATAGCTAATCCCGCTAAGACTGAAACTAAAATATTCATCAATACAATTGAAATAGCCGATGATTTGATTGTCATAGCTTTCGGAGCATAACTTGCGTAAGTAATCATCCCAGTCGTTCCCAATGATAATGTAAAGAAGGATTGTCCAAGAGCAAATAAGATGCCTTCCATAGATATATCTTTAATTCGGGGTTGCAATAAATAACGTACGCCTTCCATAGAACCGTCTAAAGTTAACGATTTTCCAACAACTATTATTAGAAAGATAAATAATAACGGCATCATGATTTTGGAAGCTTTTTCTAAGCCTTTTTCGACACCGAGCATGACTATAATCATTGTTAAGAAAATAAAAATGCCCTGTCCTGTCACTGTTAACCATGGATTACTAATAATCGCTTCAAATTGAATTTGACCAAGATCAGATGTATTCGACGTAACTATTTGCCAAATGACATTAGCCATATAGATTATAATCCATCCGCCAATAACACTATAGAAACCGAATAAGATAAATACTGCTAAGTTACCATTCCACCCTATAATATTTAACCATTTTTTGCCTGTAAGTTTACTATATATTTGTGTGGTATAGGTTCTTCCCATTTTCCCAACTGTAAATTCCATAACTAATAATGGTAGTCCTACAAATATGGTGAAGATTAAAAACATTAATAAAAATGCGCCGCCACCGTAAATGCCTGCCATATAAGGAAATTTCCACATTGCTCCTAGACCTATTGCAGAACCAGCACTTGCCAATATAAAACCAGTTGATGTCTTCCATTCTGATTGTTTGCTCATATCCGATCACTTCCTTTAGTGCGTTAAAGCGTTTATGTATTTAAGTAACACTTTACCATTTATAGCATTTATGTGCAATATCCATCTAAATTGTCAGAATAATAAAAAAATAGCCTTGCTCACCTTTTTCAATTTGTTTTTAAATATAAACTGAAAATGAATGAGTTATGGCTATTTTCCTTATAACATTATTTTAAATTTTTAGCTTTTCATATTTTAACTGCTATAAGTGATTGACTGTCCATCATGTACTTCTTCAATCTCTAAACTTTCAATGTGATCAACATTGATATAATGGATGCTATTTCCCTTTTCTAAATATAAATATGGCAACTCATCAAATTCATCTAAAATTCGTCTCACACATTTATCTTTATCTATGCCATTTTCAAATGTCTTAAATTCTGTATATGTTTTACCCGAAGTCGTTATATATGTTAATAAAAAAGTCCTTTTCATCTATGAACACGCCCTTTTATAAAGATATTATTGCTCAGTGAAGAACTTAACAATATCTTGCTCCAATTCGTCTCTACCCTCACCATGCGTCATCAAGTGTTGATTGCGTGGGAATTCTTGTATCGTTTTATGTTCACTACTGATTTGGTTGAAAATATAGTGGGCACTGTCTTCATAAGCCGCTTCATCCTGACCACCATATACTATTCTTGCAGTTGCAGTAATTTCATTCAAATGTGACATAATATCATTAATAACCTCTTGGAATGTTTTTATATCATTTTGATAGTCCTCTATTTGCGCTAATTCATGAGTGCTTTCACTTTCTGATAATCTCATTATGTCATTCATACGTTTCCCATATTTTTCCAAACGCCAAGAGATACCTGCTTTCGTCTTTTCGCTTGGTGCAGACATGACTACAATACGGTTTAACTCAACGTTTTCAGCTAAACGTAATGTGAATAAACCACCTAATGAGACGCCAGCAGCATTAATTTTCTCAAATCCTTCACTTTTTAAAAATTGATACGCTTCTTGCACGCAATGCCACCAATCTTCAACATTGTACGCTACAAACTGAGTCACTGGTAGTCCGTGACCAGGATAATTAGGTACATAACAAGTAAATCCTTGTTCATTCAATGTTGTCGCAAGGTGTTTTACATCTTTAACAGTACCTGTAAATGAATGTAATAATAATATTGCTTGATTGTTTGTACCTTTTAAATAAAGTGGACTTGGTGATTTAATATTCATCATGTCGTACTCTCCTAACTTTTAAAATTTAATACGTATATAATATCACTTTTAAAAAGACATTAACTATTTGCCTTTTAACTTTAATTTTTTAAACAATGGATATACAGCAAGCCATAGTGCGATCCAGGCCAATGCTAATGTGACACCACCAATGACGTCTGTAAGGTAGTGCGCATGAAAGTATAATCTACAAAATAATATACTTAACCACAATATGATCGCAATAACGAGCATTGCGTACCTCAATATAGCATGGCGAACTACTGGTATAATCACAAAAATCATTGTTACAAATAATAGCGTACTGGCATTAGAATGACCACTAGGGAATGAATATCCTTTATCAACGACTAAATGATTAAACGGTCTTGTACGTTCTATTGTCATTTTGATTAATATGTTCATTAATGTGCCACTTAAAATCGTTAAAATAAACCATAAAGCAATATGTTTATATCTAAACATTAAAACTACTGTAATAATAAGTGACATAATAATTACACCACTGACGTCGCCTATAGTGGCAGAAAATGTCATATAATGATTGAACCAATTACCTTCAAAATTTCGATGTGGTGTACCAAATTCCTGAGTAAGCCAATGTAATGACTTTAAATCAAGTGTTTTTAAAAATGCGCCTTCATGAGTAATACGCAATGCAACAAATATAAACAAGCACACACTGATCAAAAATAAAGGAATGGTAAATTTTCCTGTCGTTATTTTGTTGTTTATCATATAATCTCCTCTATCTCTTACAAACTTTAGTTACTTAACTCTTATATCATATACAAAATGACCATATGTTGGGCTCGGCCTTATGTCGGATTTTAATTATGTTAGATTTGCTATTTGATAACTGTGTCCATCAAAATCTCTTGGACTAAGCCATCGTTTGTACCATTATTTAAACGTCGATTATTTTGACCTATATTCATTATATTTCGTTAATGATATTTTTTGTGCTTTCAACCATTACATGTATTATATACGATTCAATCGCTTAAAGTGAGGTTGAGATACCATTTATAATTGATATTAAATGACTATAGTGCCTTTGAATTCTCATACCTTTTGCATATAAATTATTGTATAATTGAAATAATAATAATAAAAATCTAAAAATATAGCTATCACACGTTAAAAACGTATTCAAATATAAGTACTGTAATCATTCAACTGTACCCATTTATGTTTGATAGTTAGAAAGGTATCCTTTATGAGCAAAATAATATTAATCTATTGTGCCTTGTTAATTACATTATTTCGCTTTTTCTTACCTATTCATCCCTCATTTGACACACTATTATATTGGTTATTCATTCTCTATATGATACCTATTATTTTATGTATTGTCGGTTTCAAAGGTGATAAATTACTAGCATCTATGATTATTTTTCCGAATTTATTAGGTATCATTTATAGACTTTATGTTTACGTGATGTACTTATTATATTTAAAATAAAAAACAGTATGACCTTTGTCTATTAACGTAAAATCATACTGTTCCTATATAAATCAAGCTTGGTTGATTAATTTTTCAAAGTTGTCTTTTAATTTAAAGACAATCACACGTTCACCTGTAACGGTACTTAAATCGCTATGAAAACTGACTACTTCAATTCCTGTAATTTGATGAATAATGTTATTAAGATCATTTTGACCCGATTCAACTAATTCAGATCTTGTGCGTTTAATATTCAATAAACCTTCATTCGTCTCACAAACGCGATATTCTGCAGGTGTTAATATTCCTTGCAAATTGATAATCACCATATCTCTTAGTATGTCAGTTTTAACAGATAAAGAACCTCTTCCTAAATAATCCTTTTCCCATTGAGTGATCGCTTTACTAATTTCAGCTTCATATACACCTTTAGACTTTTTCATATAGACGACTCCTAATTATTGATTACATATAGTTTAACATTTTCCATATTATTCGAAAATAACATCAAAAACGCCATAACCAATTGTTATCTCTTAAGTAAGCTATCTATATTTACATTTACCAATCTTTCCAACTATGATTTTCATCAATACTTGCTAAACGTACCCATCCGTTATCAACTTTTTGAGCGAATTTTTGATTATCTGCTAATAAACGTTGAATATGCGTATCAGGTGCTTGAATAACGACTAATAAACGTATTGGCGAATGGTAAATTTCGTTATCTTGAGCCATTACTGATTGCCAAGGCAAACCGTACATTAAGTCACTAGAGTTACCTTGCATGACACCAAGTCCAGATGTGACTGATTGAGTTCTCTTATTACCACTACCATAGTAATGTGGTGCTACAGTTGAAGCATAATATTGTAGGTTAATCCATTGTGCAACTAGTGCTGGTCCAGAAATAATTGTATTGAGTAAATGACCATCTTGATCCTGTGTCCAATCATAATTATGCAAGAATGCTCGCGCTTCTAAATTACTATTTTCAGTAATTGAACGTTTACCAATAACAAACTCAGCATTTTTAGCTAACCCCCATTCGGGTCTTATCTCGCTCCAATCACTCGCATATTGATATGCTGCTGCTACTGGATCTTTATGCTCTTTATTTAAGTTAGGCAAGTTTGCCAAACGTTCTAAATTAGCTTTATAACTTACTTGTGGCATAAGAGATTCTATTAAATCAAACGCTTGTTGTGCACTTTCTGTTAATTCTGGGACATATATCCATTCCAACTTATCTACTGAGGTCTTATGTTCTGCCGCAACAAAGACAGTTTCATCAGGAATATTAATGTTATCTTGTTTCAGTGCTTCTCTTACAGAAGACATATTGCATAACATCGCTAACAATTTAGCATTAAATCCACTTGAAGCCCCTCCACAAGCACCACACTCTAGTGAAGAATGATAAGGATTATTATGAGATTCACTACCGTGTCCACCTAATACGACAAGTGGAGCAAAATCTTTCGTTAAATCCATTAATTGTAGTGCTTGTTTACTAAATTGAACTTGCTCTTCTTCCGTTAAACCAATAGGAAGTTCTGAATATACATGATGCTCTCTATCAATGGTTAACTTTGTTTCAGGTTTGTTAAGCCATTTTTTAGTGAACCGATGCGCAAATTGTCTTGCATTTGTTGGTATTAACGTATTGGCAATGGTATTTAGACTTAAAAATGGCCCACTTAATTCTGGTAATAATAGACTAGGTAGAACATTATGTTTCATTAATTTAAACGTATAAAGCATTGATGTAATTGTATGTTGTTGTTGCTGATAATATTCTAATTTATGGCGATCTGCGTATTCTTGAATTTTGTACGCTGGTGGTACCATGACAGGTAAAGATTCATGATCGAATTGTGCGTCAATAACTTCTTTTTTAATAGGTAAACCAAAGAAACCGGCAATACCTATTGTTTCAAATGGGCCTTCTCCTTCGAGATGACGACGAAACGGTTCAGAACGGACATCGATACAAAACGCTAACTGGGCTTGTGTCTTTTGTGGTTCACTATCTGAATTTGACGACTCATAAATTGTATCTACTAAATCACGTTCATGTGTTTCTTCCCATGCATCAAGCCATAATTTTTGGAAATACTGTCTATGATATGTTCTCGCAAAATCTAAGTATCTTATTTTATCTTCTTTAGATAATTGATCCCACTCTTCAAGTGATAAATGACCATAAAACATTAATGCTATAACTAAATCTACGTCTTTATAGTGATAAATATTAGACACGTTGTATTGTTCTTTAGTTGTTGATAATAAAATATATTCAGTGGCTAATCTTATTGCTATGTAATCTGTTAAGAGTTGACGCTCTGATTCATTTTCTTCTGCTCTATAATACATCATCCCAGCCCAACCTGGTAAAGCTAACAACTGTCCTTCTATATAAGCTTGCCAGTCTGCACTTTGAATATTCAAATCTGTTAATACTTGGCTAATCATTTCGTGTGAAGTAGATGCACACTGACGAACAAGTTGTCTTGCTTGTTTAGACAGATTAGGATCATGTTGTGCTAAATGTAACCATGCAGTATAAAAGCCTTGCTCTCTCTTAGGCATAGTCCAACTAGATTGAAACTGGTCTAAATACAGTTTAGACCACTTAATCATATGCATATCTACCTCATCAATTAATCGTTCACCTTTTGCATTAACACTATCCGCACTCTTAGGTCGGTATAAATCTTGATTTACATCTCTGTTTGAAACCTTAGGTAAAGTTTCAAAGATACGATGACGCATAGTAGTATTTAAAAGATCATCTGAAATTGGTTCAATATGTTTAATGTTATCTATATAACTTTTTTCAAATTCGGTTTCTACTTTGATATTAGACGATTGAATCGCTTCATTTAATAATGTTTCAAAGATTTCTTCATCTATCTCACCATGTTGTACAGCATTTTCAATCGCTCTATAATTAGGATAAATATCGACATCTCTTATATCTTTTAGCCATGTAGCTATTTCGTTAAATGTTTGTCCTTCCAAACCTTCCCAAGGATTTCTCGCAGCAAAAATAGAAATTGGTGATAACGGTGTAATGATACGCTTAGCCTCAGAGACAATCATTTCGATATTGTTATTTTGTTGTGAATTAACCATAGTTTTTCACCCTTTTATAAATACTTTTTCAAATATGTTGGATGGCTTTCAACTGAAGCTGATTTCGCCTCACCCAATTTAACTAACCATAAATACAATACAGCAAATGCATGCGAGTTACGATGTCGTGATACCCAAATACTAAATACACTTCCAAATACTAAGATAGCAATGCTTATAATGCTACTTATAATCGGTGGATGCGTCACACTAATATCCACTGTGCTTAATAAATATTTAAAGAAATGATGCGTCACAATATAAACTACAGCAACAATAATAATCATACAAACACCAACCACTTTACCCATAATCGTCTTACTAAAGGCAACTAGTTGATTCCATGACACCATTAACGACCATGCTAGTATAAGCGAGCTAATTAGCTCATAAGCGCTATGATCACTATTCATCCAAAATAGCACTGCAATCACTAACGCCAATAGTCGACCTAACAAGATCCATCCATATGATCTTTTAGCACTAGGTGGCGTTGGTATATTAAATCTGCCAACTACAGATCCAGATTGTAAAAATAATGTTGCTTTAAATACGCCGTGTAACACAAGATGAATAATAGCTGCCGAATATGCACCTAATGCACATTGAACAAGCATAAAGCCCATTTGACTCATTGTAGATCCTACAAGTTGTCTTTTATAGTCGACATGAACCAAACTGATTCCTGAACCAAGTAACACTGAGACACTCGCAATCAACAATAAAACTGTAATCGCTATTGCATTATCAAATACAGGTGCGAATCTTGTTAATATAATCCCACCAGCATTGACTATTCCGGCATGCATAATAGCTGATACAGGTGTCGGTGCTGCAACAGATTCAATTAACCAACTTTGGAAAGGAAACTGTGCTGCGGGAATAATTACAGCAAGTACAATACATAAATCTATAATTAATTTCATACCAAAAGATAAATGACTATAATCAACTGCTACTTCATCAATATACCAATGACCTGTAAAAATATATAACAAACCAACAGCTACAACTAATGCTAGCCATCCAATTAAAAATAATTTAGCAGAAATTTTAGCAGCCTCATGTGGTACTTTCCAGAAACGATTAACTCTAATTAATAACGTAAGGCATAATAATGTTGCGCCCCAACTTACAACCATAAATCTTAAATCACCACTTAACCATGCAACAGATGCAAAAACGGTAATCAAAGTGAATAATGGGAAATATTGACGATAATTTTTATCTCCAAGCAAATAACGAACACAAAACTTTTGGATAATAAAACCTAATATTAAAATGAAACTTCCCATTAACCAAGCCAATTTATCTAATTTAAAAGGGCCAATGATAAGTTGATTTGTCGTTGAAAATAATCCAATCAGTCCTACAATGATAGGTAAGACAAGTATATACATATGTATCTTAATATATTGAGTGGGAACTTTAGCAGATAAAAATACTAAACCACTCAACATAGCAATGAGTAAAGTGATAAGGAACACAATTAAGAGTGCATTCATACTTAACATCGATACCTCCTCTGTTTAAATTTACGTACTATAAAAAGCCTACAATAGACAATATCCCACACTCTGAATTATGAGAAACATGCTACTATAGGCTTCATTTCAACTTGAAATATCATCAACATTACGACTTGAATTTTAAATAAGTTAGCGGTCTTTACTCCTTGTGAAAAAGTCGACTTAACTTTTCATTTTCCTCGCATTTTAAATCTACGTATGTATTTTAATCTTAGAATGATGTTATTTCCTTTTAAAAAGCTACCTTTTTAATTTTCTGTGTCCGGTCAAAAGCCAACTATTCTTTCACTCTCGATAAACACTATAATTTTATAGCAATCATCGCTAGCTAAAGCTTAATTCTACTTTTGAGCATATTAATATTAATATAGTCGATGATATTAACTATGTCAAATCTCATACCAATAAGGACGCTAATTTTATATGAAAATTCAATATCTTTACAACTTCAAAACAGCCATGTAAAGCTTTTGTAAAGGCATTTAATAGTTAATACACTTTGGCATGAAATTCTGTGAGTTATTCAATGAAAACGCCCAGTTATGACCTTCAAAATACAAGTTAGGAAATTTCGTCATAAACCACCCTTTATCTCGTTACAATGTATTTAACAAGTCAAACAAGGGAGGTAATTATAATGGAAATCATCTCAGGCATTGTTTCTTTAGTAAAAACAATCATCGACCTTGTAAAAGGTAATAAATAATTCGTCTTTAATGACGATTATATGTATTTAAATAACACTAATCCATTTAAAAGGGAGGGCTTTACATGAGTATTATTTCAGGTATCGTTTCTTTAGTGAAAACAATCATCGATCTTGTAAAAGGCAATAAATAATCTAATATTATTCAAAAATTGCACTAACCCAATAAATAACTCATTCTGATTGAAAAGGAGGACTATCAATGGAAATCGTTACAAGCATCATTTCAATCATCAAAACTATCATTGGCTTTTTCAAATAAAGACAATAAATATATAAAAGAGGCGAGACATTAGGTCTCGCCTCTTTTAGTTTGCATTACAATAATACGGAAATGAACGGTTCAAACAGTTTACACCTTATTAGATATAATATGTCCATCTCATTCGTTCCTATTGATTGTGTCATTAAAAAACATCTAACTCTACATGAGAGCTAGATGTAATCGGATAAAATGATTTCTTTGTTACAATAAAAAATATCACATTTATATAAGAAAAGATATAGATATTTAGTGAATTATTCTTTAAAGCAACATTTTTATGATTCGAAAAGTCGTTGTTTTATTTTATGCAGTAATTAGCAATTTATATTATTGCTATTATTGTTACATTTTACATATTTATTATTATTAATTAATCAATTACTATAAATTTTAGATTTTCTATTGTAATACAACTTATTTCACATATAATGAAACTGATTGATGATAATAAATTTACAATAATCATTATTTTATTTTGACTTTCTTTAAAATTTCGTATCAACTTTAAAAAACAAAGGGGACTTCTATTTTGTCATATTTCAAACCAATAAAAACGATTATTAGCAGTGTCATGATCACTACAATTGCGTTGACAGCCACTGCAACATTTTCTCAACAAGCGCATGCTGAAACAGATCATTACTACCGTGATGGATTAAATTCTCCATCTGACCAACAAGCTTATCCCAAAGCTAAGAAAATAAGTAAAAACTCAATCAGTATTGAACATTATACAAAAGCTAATAAAAATAATTTAAAAGCAATTGGTCGAGTTTCTAATATGAATGGCCATAAAGGTAAAGGCAAAGATTCAATGGGCACAGGTACAGTTATCGGAGATCATACGTTTGTTACAAATGCTCATGTTATTGATGATAAAAATGGGAAAGCCGCTTCAGCGAAATATATCTCATTCGCAATGAACCGAGATGGGAAGCATATTCCTTATAAATTCCATGCCTCTGATGTAAAAAAATTATCAGGTTATGATATAGCTGTTGTTCATACCAAAGAGAAAATGTCTAAATATGTTAAGCCAATACGATTAGCAACTGACAAGGAAATCAAAGGATTAAAATTTAATACACCATTATATTCATTAGGATATCCATGGCAAAATGGCGACAATACTAAAGCTTATTTTAGTAAATTAAGATTCGTCCAATTTTCAGCAAATGGTACTGAAATTATGACAAAAGATATTTTCAGAGCTGGTGCTTCTGGTTCTCCTATGTTAGATGGGAAATATTCAAAAATTTATGGTCTTCGTACTTATGGTTATAATTTATGGAATAATTCTACAGATAAATATGCCAAACAAGAAATGGCTGGCGGAGAATCATTTAAAGGAAAAGCCGGTAAATTTGTAAAAGATAATATTAAATAATTTAAAGGTACGCTCTTGTACTACTGTTACTTTATAAGTAGTACAAGGGAGTATCTTTTTTATATGTAGTTTTCACGTGAAACTTTATTTTTTAAAATCTAAATTATTGGGATGTAATCGTCCAATGATACGGGTCTGACAATTGTGACCAATCTGCATCAATTTCATTACTATTGATTAAACATTGATCTAAATCTTTAATGATTTGCTCTTGATTCAAATTTGTACCGATAATAACAAATTGTGTATGACGATCTCCATATTCTAAATCCCATTCTTCTGCAACATCAGGTCTTTCTTCTAAAATCATTTCCTGTTTTGCACGCGGCATACTCGCTACCCAGTATGTTACTGGATATATCGATTGAGACGATCCAGCTTGAGAAAATAGACATGCAACTTGATTATATTGAGCTAACCAGACTATTCCTTTAGCTCTAACAATATTTTCCGGCATGTGTTCTAACCATTCATTAAATCTTTCAGCATGGAAAGGTAATTGTCGTCGATATACAAATGAAGAAATTCCATATTCCTCGGTTTCTGGTGTATGTTCCGCATGGCCCCCTTCTGTTAATTCTTTAATCCAGCCCGCAGATTCACTTGCTTTTTCAAAATCAAAACGTTGTGTATTTAATACTTCTGATAAATCAACCTTAGCATTTACAGTTTTAATCACTTTCGCTTCAGGTTGAAGTGTCGTTAAAATTTGTTCTAATCGATTTAATGCATCTTTTGATACTAAATCTGTTTTATTAATAATCATCACATCGCAAAACTCTACTTGGTCAATAAGTAAATCCGCAATGGTACGTTCATCTTCATCACTTACACTTTGATCACGATCTATTAATAAATCTTCGGAATTAATATCATTAATAAATCGATTAGCATCTACAACCGTTACCATTGTATCCAATCGACAAATGGCTGTTAAATCAATCCCTAATTCTTCATCGATATAAGAAAACGTCTGTGCAACAGGTACTGGTTCAGAAATACCTGTGGATTCAATCACTATTTGATCAATATCACCCTTTTTAACAATACGTTCAACTTCTTTTAGCAAATCATCGCGCAACGTACAACAAATACAACCGTTTGATAGCTCGACTAATTTTTCATCAGTTCGAGATAAACCTCCACCTTCTGCTACTAAGTCTTTGTCGATATTCACTTCGCTCATATCATTAACAATAACCGCAATTCGTCGTCCCTCACGATTTTGTAAAATATGATTCAATAATGTTGTTTTACCAGAACCTAGATACCCACTTAACACAGTTACTGGAATTTTAGCCATAATAAACTCCCTTTCTTTTTCTGTTATGTAAATAGTAATTATTACGTTTTACATTCTATAGGATTATTTCCGATTAATCAATAAAGATTTAAAATAAGATTATCGAAAACAGTCCTTAAAAATATTGAACAATTTATACATGGCTTATTCAAAGCAAAATAAAAAGGCTAGAAAAACCGCTAATATAGGGTTTCTAGCCTTAATTTTAAATTATTTTATTATTCCCACTCTATTGTACTAGGTGGCTTAGAAGTAATATCGTAGACAACGCGGTTAACGTGGTCAACTTCGTTAACAATACGGCTTGAAATCTTTTGTAAGACTTCCCAATCGATACGAGCAAAGTCACTAGTCATACCATCAATTGATGTTACAGCACGAATTCCTACTGTATGATCGTATGTACGATAGTCACCCATAACACCCACAGATTGAATACCTGGAAGTACAGTGAAGTATTGCCAAATGTCTCTTTCAAGACCTTCTTCTCTAACTACTTCTCTTAATATCGCGTCTGATTCACGTACGATTTCTAATTTATCTTCAGTAATTTCACCAAGTACACGGATACCTAAACCAGGACCTGGGAATGGTTGTCTCCATACTAAATGTTCTGGAATACCTAACTCGATACCTAAAGCACGTACTTCGTCTTTAAACAACGTGTTAATTGGTTCGATTAATTCAAATTCCATATCTTCAGGTAATCCACCTACATTATGGTGAGATTTAATTGTTTGAGCTGTTTTAGTACCTGATTCAATTACATCTGTATAAAGTGTACCTTGCGCTAAGAAATCTACGCCTTTTAACTTAGATGCTTCATCATCAAATACATAAACAAATTCATTACCAATGATTTTACGTTTTTGTTCTGGGTCTGATACACCAGCTAATTTATCCATGAAACGATCTTGTGCATTAACACGAATAATATTCATGTTGAAACCTTCACCAAATTGTTCCATAACCATGTCGCCTTCACCTTTACGAAGTAAACCATGGTCGACAAAGATACAAGTTAATTGATCACCAATCGCTTTGTGTAATAATACAGCAACAACAGATGAGTCTACTCCGCCACTCATGGCACATAGTACTTTTCTGTCACCTACACGTTCACGAATTTTTTCAATTTCGATTTCAATAAAGTTCTCCATTGTCCATTCGCCTGTACAATTACAAACACGACGCACAAAGTTTCTTAATAAATCATTACCGTATTCAGTATGACGTACCTCTGGATGGAACTGAACACCATAAATACGACGAGATTTATCTTCGATAGCTGCATAATCTGTGCTTGGGCTATCAGCAATAACTTCAAATCCTTCTGGAATCTCGATCACTTTATCTGAATGACTCATCCATACAGTTTGTTCTGATGGTAAGCCAAAGAATAATTCATCAGATTTCGCATTAATGATTGCTTTACCATATTCACGTTCATTGGCACGCTCAACTTTACCACCTAATAATTTAGTAGTTAATTGCATACCATAACAAATACCTAATACAGGAATACCTAAGTTATAAATTTCAGGGTCGATAGTAAATGAACCTTCTTCATAAACTGAATTAGGACCACCTGATAATATAATACCTTTTGGATTCATACGTTTAATTTCTTCAATAGAAATTTCATGGTCGTGTAACTCACTATATACACCCATTTCACGTATACGTCTTGTGATTAATTGGTTGTATTGGCTACCAAAGTCTAAGACAAGAATTAACTCTTGCTCTTTCGCCATTTCCATAATTGTCGTTCTCCTTTAAATCTTATTAGAATGAATAGTTTGGTGATTCTTTAGTGATTTGAACATTATGTGGGTGGCTTTCTGCTAAACCAGCTGGTCCCATACGTGTGAATTGTGCTTCTTCACGTAATTTTTCAAGATTTTCAGAACCAGTATAACCCATACCAGCTCTTACACCGCCCATAAGTTGATAAACTGTATCTTGTAAAGGTCCTTTATAAGCTGTACGGCCTTCAATACCTTCTGGTACGAATTTCTTAGGCGTTTTATCTTCTTGGAAGTAACGGTCATTTGAACCTTTTTCCATAGCACCTAGAGATCCCATACCGCGATATACTTTGTATTGTCTACCTTGGAATACTTCAGTAGCACCAGGACTTTCTTCAGTTCCTGCTAATAAGCTACCTAACATTACAGCGTGTCCACCAGCTGCCAATGCTTTAATGATATCTCCAGAGAATTTAATACCGCCATCTGCAATAATTGCTTTGCCTTGTTTACGTGCTTCAGTTGCACAATCATAAACAGCTGTAATTTGTGGTACACCAACACCTGCAACTACACGAGTTGTACAGATTGAACCTGGTCCAATACCAACTTTAACTACATCTGCCCCCGCTTCAAATAGTGCTTTAGTCGCCTCAGCAGTTGCCACATTACCAGCAACTAATGTGATGTCAGGATATTTTTCTTTGATATGTTTAACTTGTTCGATAACACCTTTTGAATGACCATGTGCAGTATCAATAACAAGTGCATCAACGCCTGCTTCTACTAATTTTTCAGCTCTAATATCAGTATCTTTAGAAATACCAATAGCTGCCGCTGCTAATAAACGACCATTAGCATCTTTAGCTGCATATGGGAATTCTAATACCTTTTCAATATCTTTAATTGTGATTAGTCCTTCTAAACGGCCATTTTCTACTAAAGGAAGCTTTTCAATTTTATGTTCTTGTAAAATTGATTCTGCTTCATCTAACGTTGTACCTACTGGAGCTGTAATTAAGTCTTCTTTAGTCATTACATCTGAGATTTTAATAGAAAAGTCTTCAATAAAACGTAAATCTCTATTAGTAATAATACCTACTAATTCTCTATCTGTTTTATTGTTAACAATTGGAACACCTGAAATACGATATTTACCCATTAAAGCTTCTGCTTCAAAAACACTTTCATCAGGAGTTAAATAGAACGGATTACTAATAACGCCATTTTCTGAACGTTTTACTTTTTGTACTTCATCAGCTTGCTCTTCGATACCCATATTTTTATGGATAACGCCTAGTCCACCTTGTCTTGCCATCGCAATTGCCATTTTAGATTCTGTAACTGTATCCATACCAGCAGAAATAATCGGAATGTTCAATTGAATTTTATCTGATAAACGAACGCTTAAATCAACATCACTTGGTAACACGTCTGATTGAGCTGGAATTAATAATACATCATCGAATGTTAATGACTCTTTAGCAAACTTATTTTCCCACATTTAAAAACAGCCTCCAATATTATATAGTTTGTTCTATTATTTCACATTTTCTTCACTTTGTTTATAGTTTATACCATTAAAAAAGAAATTTAGGATAATTGCTGAGATAGCACCTAAAACAATTCCATTTTGAGTTAACCATGCAAATTGTTCTCCTAAACCTTTAAATGCTTGTGGTACGGCACTAATTCCTGTGCCTAAACCAACTGATACAGCAATAATTAATAAGTTATTTTGATTTGCAAAATTAATTTTACCTAAAATACTCACACCATATGCCATTACCATACCAAACATTGCTATCATAGCACCACCTAATACTGGTAATGGAATAATGTTAGCTAAAGCACCTAATTTAGGAATACATCCGCAAATAAGTAATAAGATTACCATTCCATAAATTACTTTATTCTTCTTAGCGCCTGATAAAGATACAAGCCCAACATTTTGAGAATAAGCAGTATATGGGAATGCATTAAACATAGATCCTATTACTATAGCTAGACCTTCCGCAGTGTAACCTTTACGAAAATCTTTTCTTTCTAATTTTTTCCCAGTAATCTCACTTAATGCGTGATAGACACCTGTTGATTCAATTAAACTTACAATGGCTACTATAAAGAATACTAACGTTGCACTTAAATCAAATCCAAATCCTGAAAATCGGAATGGCATTGGTATACCAACCCAATTGGCTTCTCCGACTTGTTTGATATCCACAATACCAAAGATAGCTGCTAAAATTGTTCCGATAACCAACCCTATTAAAATAGCGATTGATTTCAAGAATCCTTTAGTAAATCGTTGGAGAATTAAAATGACAATCAGTGTAACGCCGCCTAAAATGATATTTTTAGGATTACCATAGTCTTTAGCACCCTCGCCACCTGCTAAATAATTCATTGCAACTGGCATAAGATTGATACCAATAATTGTTACAACACTTCCTGTTACTACTGGTGGGAAGAATTTAACTAAATGAGAGAAAAATGGCGCTATAATAATCACTAAGATACCTGATAGGAATAATGAACCGTATAATACACCTAATCCTTTTGTCTGACCGATTAAAATCATAGGTGCAACCGCCGTAAAGGTACACCCTAGGACGATTGGCAATCCGGTACCTGTTACCTTATTAACTTGTAAGAATGTAGCAATACCACACATGAAAATATCAACTGTAACTAAATACGCAATCTCTTCTGGTGTGAATTTCAAACTAGTACCAACGATAATCGGTACTAAAATCGCTCCTGCATACATGGCTAATAAATGTTGAATACTAAGAATAAAATTCTTCATTAATTTTCACCTAATAGCGTCACTTTATTACCTTTTAATGAAGCCACCTTACATAATGAAGATACATTCAATCCTTCATCTTCAAGTCTTTGACGACCATTTTGGAAGCTCTTTTCTACGACAATACCAACGCCTGCAGTTTTAGCATTGGCTTGTTTGACAATTTCGTTTAATCCTAGTGATGCATCACCATTAGCTAAGAAATCATCAATAATTAAGACTGTGTCATCTTCACCAAGAAATTCTTCAGAAACGATAACTGTACTTGTCTTATTTTTAGTAAATGAATGGATATCTGTTTGATAAAAACCATCTTTCAAAGTACTAGGTTTTGCTTTTTTAGCAAATAAACATGGTACATCAAAATGAAGAGCAGCCATAATGGCTGGTGCAATACCAGATGCTTCGATAGTTAATATTTTAGTAATACCTTCATTTTTAAACTGATTATAAAATGTTTGCCCTACTTCATGCATTAACTTTGCGTCAATTTGATGATTTAAAAAACCGTCTACTTTCAAAATCTTTTCATCAATGACTACACCATCTTCTTTTACTTTACGTCCTAACGACTCCACCCGGAAAACCTCCTCAAATTTATGTAATCCATAGACTTGTTGATACAAAAAAATCCCCAAACTTTGATTAAGTTTCAGGATCTATGAGGGAACGTGCAATACATTGCGTCAATTAGCAAATAAAGAAGTAGATACGTCAAATTAATCGATAATTAAATGTATACAAATAGATAAAGGACCTTTGTAAGATTGCATAACAAATCCCTATATCAATAACACATTTAACATTAGCCCTTCATATTTTGATCGATTTAAACTGCTCCTAAGTATTGAGTTGTTACCCATAGTCATGTCGTTCAAGGCGACATGGTAGAAACTTCTAAAGCCATATTCTTTAGATTATATGAGTCATATAAATTATTTAATGATGATAGCAAATTTCAGCTACTTTTTCAATATCTATCATACACTATCATCCTTGTCTTATCAGTAGTTCTCACTGAAAGCGTTTTGATTTTTAATTTAAAAATAAATTTGGTAAATAAATCAGTAAAATTATATAATTATATAAACAAAAGTTTTATAATTATAGGGCAAGGGTATAGAATTTGAACTAAGAGAAAAAATAAGGGGCGATAATCATGGCAGAAATTACAGTAGTAGAAAATCAATCAGAATTATACAACGTGATTAACCAAAAGAAATCTGAAGGCTATTTAGAAAGCGAATTAGCAGTTATTAGTCGTTCAAAATTACATTTAGATGATTTACACGATTCTCAAATTAGTTTAATTGCTACAAGCGGTTCATTTAGTGACCGTATGTCTAGATTACTTATTGGTGAAGACGGCGAACAAGCTGTGCTTACAAGATATAATCTAAGTGATGACGAAATCGAAAGTCATAAACAAGACATTTTGGACGGTAAATTTTTAGTTATTGCTAATCGTGACCGTTCTTCTCATAATGAAGTTGAAGAACATAATGCAGCATATGAAGAAATTGACATTACACATTATGCTTCTGAATCAAAAGGACCAAAATCATAATTTGCTAATGTTAAAACAATGCTAAGCATGGCACTATAACTGATACGCAATGTCGTTACAGTTATAGTGTTTTTTTATAAATATTTTCATACACATTCATCTTTCCGTACCAGGTACAAAGTTATGATATAATTTACAAAATATATTTTCGGGGGTGTCATAATGGTATTTAAAACGATAACGTCTGCTAACGACCCATATTTCAACGAAGCATTACAAATTTACGATTCAAAATTAGACATCAGCCTCACAGAAGACAGTCATATTTTCAAACAATCACTTGAAAATAATAAGACTGAAAAAGATTATGCATTTATTGTTGGTGTTGAAAATGATGAAGTTGTTAGTATGGCTAGTGCACATTACGAAGCAACAACAAATTCTGCTTTCCTCATTTATCTCATCACTAAGAACAAAGATAACCATGATGAGGTCATGTCTAAGACATTAGAAAAAATTGAAGAACAACTAAATGTTCTATCTAACGACATTCATGATAGAGATATCAATTTTATAATGATGGAAGTTCCAAGAGAACCTCTAACAACTGACGAAGAAACAAATAAAGTACTTGAGCGTCGCAGACAATTTTTATATGAACATCAATTCGAAAAACAAACCGAAATTGATTATATTCATCCAAATTATACTAATGATGAAGATCCCAAAGAAATTGACTTGTTTATCAAAGCTAACATTCTTTTATCAAAAGATATTTATGGCACAAGTGTTAAGTCTAACTACATTCTTAAATATGTCTTCGCCAACCGTATTTCAAGAGATATAATATATCCATTACTTGAGCAAATGAAATTAAGAAGCCCTCTGTAACAAAACTTGAAATTAACTATAAATAACGGTAAACTATCATATGAGGTAAGACTGAGGTTTCACTAACCGTAGACAACCGTCAGTATACATAAACCATAATATGAAAGGACTTTATTAATGTTAACTAAAGAATTCGCACAACGCGTCGAGCTAAGTGAAAAACAAGTCCGTAAAATCGTCCAACATTTAGAAGAACGTGGCTATCAACTTAGTAAGACTGAATATCGTGGACGTGAAGCAACTGATTTTAAAGAAGAAGATATCGAATTATTTAAAGATATTGCTGATAAAGTAAAGCAAACTAATAGCTATGATTTAGCATTTGAAGAATTAGAAAAGGAAAAAGATTTCCTTCAAGTCTTAGTAAAAGAAGATAATAGTCAATTACCAACTGATCAAAATATTTCACAATTGGTAGAAGACTTACGTAGTGAAATTCAAAAAATGCGTGAAGAACGTCAAATGTTAGGCCAAATGATTAGTCAAGTTCATCATCAACAACAAGAATTGAAAGAACTGCAAAGCCAAATTACTTCTAAAATAGATGCTAACACTGAATCATTAAAAGCGATTCAAACTACACAAGATGCAATACAATCAACACAACAATCTCATACTAAAAAGTTAGATGAGCAACAAGCTATTGCTTCTGAATCAAAACAAAGCAATAATGATGTTGTGAATAGTACTTCAAGCCAAAGTACTTCATCATCACAATCAACGTCACTTTCCTCAAGTGAAAATAATTCAGAGCAAAATAAAACGATTGCATCTACATCAGTGTCAACAACTACTGACAGCTTGAGCACTTCTAATAGTGTTGATAATAAAAAAGAAAGTACATCATTAAGTACTTCAGAACAATCAACTCAAGCAAAATCTACATCTCATTCAACATCTACATCTGAAGTATCTAATACTAATAAAGACCATGTTGAATCACAATCTTCTCCTCTAGCTCATCAAGAGCCTAAAGAAGAGAAAAAAGGATTTTTCGCTAGATTATTTAACTTATAATAAAAAAGAAAAGTGTTAGGACAAAGTTGTAATTGTCCTAACACTTTTTTAATTTTATTTAAAAATATTAAGCCCTTGATTCATTATCTTTTCAGGGCTAAATAATCCTACAACATTATTTCTTGCGTTTTCACCAAGTCGATTCGCTAAATCTTTATTATTAATAATTTCTAAAACTTTTTCAGCCATACTTTCAATATCTTTATTTTCAATCAAATATCCATTCTCACCGTCTTTTATAAAATCAGATGGACCATATTTAATATCAAAAGCTACTACCGGTTTTCTTTGTAACATTGCCTCGGCAATACTCAAACCTTGAGATTCCACTTGAGAAGTTGAAACAACACAACCAAATTTTTTAATCTTCTTCAAAGGTTCATTTGTATAACCAAGCAACTTAACATTATGCTGTAACTGTTTTTCCTTGATCATTCGTTCCAAATTACCTTTTTCTGGTCCATCCCCATATATATGAAATTCTATGCTATTATCTTTTGATATTACTTTTTCAGCGACTTCCAATAGATAATTTAGACCCTTTGTTGCTACTAACCAAGAGACTTGTCCTACAACCTTATGGTGTTTATTATTTAAATCATCCTTTTGAATATCTATAAAGTTACTAATCACATATAAGTTTTTGATGTCATATTCTGTAATAATGTCTTTCTTTTGTCCTTCTGTTAATACAATGACACCGTCTATCAAACCTGCTTTTTTCAATATATAATCTTCATGTTTCTTTTTAGCACCGCTATTATCAAAGTTTTTATGATGGTTAGTGTGAATAACCGAGAATTTTTTGGCCTTTTTATGGTTAGTATTTAACATTTTAGGAAAGCTACCTGGACCATCACAAATCATAATACTATTTTTATCATCTTTAACTAGCCTGTCTAAAAAATAACTACAAAATTCAACATTATTACTAAACTGCTTTTTCTCATTAATTAAATAAGTATTGCCAATCACACCATTTTTAGCACTGATCTGTCTATATAAATATAGATAAGTTTGGTTATCATAAAATTGTTCAGCAACAAGTTTATTATCTTTATTAAATACATCAACTTTATGTATTTTGTTATTACATAAATATACTCGTTTTAATCGTGTATTATTTTCAAATACATCGATAACGCTTTGTTGGCGATTTATCTTTCGTTTATAAGCTATGTATTCACCACTTTTATTATTGAAAAATCTTGATATATTTTTATTTTGTTTTATCTCCACAGTACCTTTTAACATTTTTGCTAATTCTTTATATGGATGACTATTTTTCTTTCTTATTAATTTGTTAGATTTCTTTTTAAAATAGATAAATGGATTAAACATTTCCGTTCTTTTATCCATTTTATTTGAAGATACTAAACTTTTGAGAATACTATCATAATGTATTTTATAATCAAAAGTGACAATATGTCCTTTGATTTTATGATCTAAGAAGTACTTACTTCTAGTAAGCATAGCTGTTGTCATGCCGCCTTTATTAACATCTAACTCATGCACTATCATATATGCTTGCTTCATTGATGACCTCCTTGCTGTCATTGCTTAATGCACTTCACTTCTAACTACCAAATAAATGTCTAACCAATCGTTCACTTGACCTGCCATCTTGATATTTAAAATGTTTATTTAAAAAAGGTTCTACTTTATATTGATCAAAGTCTTCATTATTAAGCGAATCCATTAACGCTTCAAATGTTTGCACTATTTTACCAGGTACAAACGTTTCATAACTTTCATAAAAATCTCGTGTCGTAATATAATCTTCTAAATCAAATGCATAAAATAACATCGGTTTTTTAAATACTGCAAATTCATATATTAATGAAGAGTAATCACTAATCAAAATATCCGTAATAAATAACAAGTCATTTACTTCTCTTAATTCAGATATATCCAAGAAATACTTTTTAAATTTATTCGGAATTTTCAATTTATTTTTAACAAATGGATGCATTTTAAATAAAACTATGGCATTGTTATCTTCGCAATATTTAGCCAACCTTTGGAAATCAATTTTAAAGAACGGATAGTGTGCAGTATGATGTCCGCTTCCTCGAAATGTTGGTGCAAATAATATCACTTTTTTTCCTTTAATATTAGGTATTACTGTTTCCATTTTATTAATAATTTTAGTTTTATATTCTTCATCAAATAAGATATCTGTTCTAGGTACTCCAGTAGGTATTACATTTTGTTCTTTTATTCCAAATGCTTCTGCGTAATACGGAATATCATTTTCCGAAGAAACATATGCTTTAGTATAGTTTCTATGATTAAGAGAATTAAAGAATGGCCCACCCTTTTTTCCTGTTCTACTAAACCCTACTGTCTTAAAGGCCCCAACTGCGTGCCAAACTTGTATAATCTCTTGTGACTTGCGAAATTTAACTTTATAAAGCATAGGGTGATAATCATCAACGAAAATATAATCTGCTTTTCCTAATAAATATGGGAATTTAAATTTATCTATAAACTTTCTTCTTTCTGTAATATGGGGTTTGAATAAAGCATGAATATCGTATTTTTGGTCTAAATTAACTTTAATCATTTCATCATATATGAATTTGAAGTTACCAGACATATTTGACCTTGAATCCGAAGTAAATAATACTGTTTTACCCTTTCGAAGATGGAAAAACTTAGTAACATAAAATATTGATTTGAAGATACTATCTCGAATGTTATATGCATAACTTCTATATTTAAGTCTCATCTCTTTATACATCTCTATTAACATACTATTTCTCTTTCTAGGCACCTTATACATTACATTTAATACAAGTTCGTTTACTTCACTTGAAATTTCAGGTTTAACTGTATAAACAGTGGTACTAGAGTTCCCACCTTTATGGAATTCTTTCATTAACCTTTCAAGTAAAAAGTTCACTTTTGCGTTTGAAGTTTCCAGAGCTTCATACAAGGCTAACTCTGTCTCATCAAGTTGTTCATAAAATTGATTAATGACTTCTTGATTCATAGTAGCAATATGTTCTTCTTGTTGTTTATTAACTAGTAGGTACTGTCCTGAAGATAAATAATAACCATTATCAAGAATAGCCACATTAAATCGACAAATAAATCTATTTTCATTAATTTCAACTTGATTAGCTTTTAATTCTTTTGTTTCTGTTAAGTTTCTTAAAACAAACTCACTATTTTCAATATTTAAATTATCTACATGTCCTTCTATAAATAACTGCACTCTTTCCCAATAAATATTATCTATATATAGTTTTGTCTTGATCAATATGAGCATCCTTTCGTATTACATAATCCATTTCAAAACTGTTTTTCCCCATGAATTAGATAAATCTGATTCAAAAGCATTGATAACATCATTAATAGTACGAATTTCAAACTCTTCGCCTTTTAATAATGCTAACTTGTCAATAATGTCAGGGTGTTTTTCATAAAGATTAACTACATTTTTAAAGTCTTCAGCACCACTTCGACTACTACCTATCACTGTCAGTCCTTTTTCTAAAATAAGTCTAGTATTGATTTCAACTGGCATTTCACTAACACCTAATAAAGAAATACTTCCTTCTGGTCTAATTAAATTAATGATTTGGTTGATTGCATCTTGGCTACCTTTACCTCCAACACATTCAAACCCATGATCTATGTCTAAATCATCGGTTATATTATCTATGTGGTATACGCCATTTACGAAAGAAAAATGACTTAATTTATAATCTGTTTTTCCAAAAACATATATTTGGGCTTTTGGATATAATTTTCTAAGTAGAAGTGCGGTAATATAACCTAAATTGCCATCTCCCCATACGCCAAACGACGATTTATGACTAGTTGCCTTTTGTTCAAAACGATCAATCGCATGCAAACTAAAAGTAACTAATTCCGTGTATGACAATATACTTAAGTCGCTACCTTCTGGCAGAGGTACAACTCTATCATGTTTTAATAAATTGAAATCTTGCATAAATCCATCATAGCCACTCGATTTAAATTGACTGGTTGGTAAATAGTTTTCTAAAATGAATTCGCTATTTTCTATTGGTGTATTGGGAACCATGACTACTTTAGTACCTATTTTAAAGATACCTTTACTATCGAATACAACTTCACCTACTCCTTCATGAATTAAAGACATAGGCAACTTCTTTTTTAACGTTTGTTTATCTCTATTACCTGTATAATATCGTTGATCTGCAGCGCAAATGGATAAATATTGAGGACGAACTATAACATAATCACTAAAAATATCGACACTATCGTATGAAACTTCAAATTGTCTTGGAGAAGTAAGGCGATAAATTTGATTAATCATGATGGATGTCACCTTTGATAATAGCGTTAGCTACTTGTAAGTCATATGGCGTCGTTACTTTAATATTGAATGTTTCTCCTCTAACTAGTTTGACTGTCTGATTATTTTCAACGATAATTTTGCAAGCATCCGTCAATACTTCTTTTTGCTTCTCATTTAATCGGTTGTAACTTTCTTTCAATAATTTGATTTTAAAAGACTGCGGGGTCTGTCCTTGGTACATATGACTTCTTATTGGAATAGAAGTGACACTGTCTTGATTTTTAGCAACGACAATAGTATCAATAGCTTCAATAACAGTGTCTACAGCACCATATTTAATAGCTCCGTCAATATTTTCTTTGATTATTCGATATGTTAAAAAAGGCCTCACAGCATCGTGAGTGACTATAATATCGTCTTCTTCTATAGGTTTATATTTTTCAATATGTTCAACAATATTCATAATCGTTTCATTTCTATCTTTACCGCCTGCAATGACATCAATTCTTGAATCTGAAATATTATATTTTTTCAATGTATCAATCGTATGAGATAGCCATTTTGACGGTGTAGCAATGATGATTTTTTCAAATTCGTTTAACAAAATGAATTTCTCAATTGTATGTATTAAAATCGGTTTATTATCTAAATCTAAAAATTGCTTAGGTAAAGGAACATTCCCCATTCTTGAACCGATTCCACCAGCAAGTATTCCAGCAAATTTCATTTATCAACTCTCCTTTTAATCGTAACAAGGATATCATTTTTAAATTATTATATAACATATTTAATATATAACATAACAAACTAAGTTGTCTATCTATATATTAGCGAAGTGATTCATAATGAATACGGCTTTTTATAATGACTAAAAATATATTGATAAATAAAACTAAATCTACAAATTTATGTTTTATTTTTAATTCTGAGTATTCCTATAATATTTACAATCATACCCTTGATTTATAAAAATAACAGTTATATTCTTAATACATAACTTTTATAAAAAATGAATTGTTAAGGGAGTGTTGATTTTGGTTCCATTTTTAACAGTGGTTAATGTTATCGTGCTTATTGCCTTTATTATCATGTTAAATGTCATGGCTAGAAAGCATATATCATTTCCTAAACGTGTGTTTACAGCGTTAGCTATAGGCATCATTTTAGGTATCGCAATGCACCTCATTTATGGTGTGGACTCAAAAGTAATCGAAACTACAAGTGATTGGTTTAGTATCGTAGGTGACGGATATGTCGCATTACTACAAATGATTGTTATGCCTCTTATCTTTATTTCAATCGTTTCAGCATTTAGTAAAATTCAAATTGGGGATAAATTTGCTAAAATTGGTAGCTACATTTTTATGTTTCTCATCGGAACTGTTGCAATAGCTGCATTAGTAGGTATTGGATATGCTTTATTATTCGGTTTAGATGCATCTTCAATTGATTTAGGTAGTGCAGAACATTCACGTGGTAGTGAAATTTCAAAAGAAGCTAAAAACTTAACTGCACACACATTACCTCAACAAATATTAGAACTATTACCAAGCAATCCTTTCTTAGACTTTACTGGTCAAAGAACTACGTCTACGATTGCCGTAGTAATATTCGCTTCATTTGTAGGATTTGCCTATTTACGTGTAGCTCGTAAAGAACCTAATCATGGCGATGTACTTAAACGTGGTATAGAAGCCATTTATTCAGTTGTCATGGCTATTGTTACTTTCGTATTAAGATTGACACCATATGGTATCTTAGCCATTATGACATCAACAATTGCGACAAGTGACTTTGCTGCTATATGGACTTTAGGTAAATTTATGATTGCATCTTATGCAGCACTAATTACGATGTATATCATTCACTTAATCATTTTATCTATCCTTGGTATTAATCCAATAAAATATATGAAGAAAACATTCGAAGTGCTAGTGTTTGCCTTCACATCACGTTCAAGTGCTGGAGCGTTACCATTAAATATCCAAACACAAACAACACGTCTTGGTGTTCCTGAAGGTATCGCAAACTTCTCAGCAACATTCGGTTTATCAATTGGACAAAATGGATGTGCGGGTATCTACCCTGCTATGCTTGCAATTATGGTTGCACCAGTAGCTCATGTAGATATCGACTTACAGTTCATCGTGACATTAGTAGCAGTTGTTATCATAAGTTCATTTGGTGTTGCAGGTGTAGGTGGCGGTGCGACATTCGCTTCCATCTTAGTTTTATCAACTCTAAACTTACCTGTAGCTTTAGCCGGTGTTTTAATTTCTATAGAACCGCTTATAGACATGGGTCGTACTGCACTTAACGTCAACGATTCTATTTTAGCCGGTACTGGTACCGCAAAACTCACTAAAAATTGGGACAAAAAATCATTTGAATCTAATGAATACGGTGAATTAACAACGAATTAAATTTCAGATTAAAAAAGGGAGAATGCCTATTGTAGTGGCATTCTCCCTTTTTATGTTCATGTATTTATTATTTTTTAATTAATCCTGCATTATTCAATTGATTCAACATGTCTAATCTTGTTTTATTTCCCATAAATGATTCAATTTGTTCTGACCAGGTTTCGCTTCTTTCACCATTGGTACGTTCTTTATAATAATTACTTATTGTTTGATCATAATCTTGTAGTTCACTAATTTGTTTGTCTTTATCTGAATTATATTTGTTTCTATGGAAGACATGCTCTAAAGGTAAGCGGGGTTTCGCTGCACCATTTTCATTATCAGCTGGTTCACCAACAGCCATTCCAAATAGAGGGAAGGTATATTCAGGTAAGTCTAAAATCTCACGTACTCGTCCAACATCGTTACGTAATGAACCTAAATAAACCATACCATATCCCATATCTTCAGCTGCGACTGCAATGTTTTCTGCAACAAGTGCAACATCAATAGAACCTACTAATAAACCTTCAGCTGATTCAAATGAAATTTCCATATTTGATTCTGCTTTTTCATTAACTAAATTATGACGATAATAATCTAAAACAAATACAAATAAAAATCCATTTTCAACAACATACGGTTGTCCTGATACTTCTTTCAAATCTTCTTTAATTTTAGGGTCATCAACACCAATGATTGAATATGCTTGTAAAAAACTAGATGTTGATGAGCTTTGACCTGCTTCAACCAATTTCTCTACTATTTCTTGGCTTAATGGTGTTGTTTTAAAACGACGCACCGAATGATGCTTTTTCATTAACTCATATACATAATCTGACATTATAGTTCCACTCCTATATATTCGAAAAATAAAATTCCCGTAATTTATCTTTAATTATTGTATACCCTTTTCAATTAGATTTTAAATGAGTTGCACTCACTAAAATGATAGTCTTACAATGATTAAATCGTGTTTTATGAAAGTTATGATTTAACATGTTAGTATCGAGGTATAGTATGATGTAATAAAATTACACCATATTATCAATCATAAGTATTTAGTTGAGAATGAAGTTATTATTTTAATATTAAAAAGTATCATTATTAATATTAATAATTACTTACTCTATTCTAAATAATAATTTCATTAGATATGCTAAAACACTTACAACATCAATTTTAAAAGTATATATTCATATGTACGAGTTGATGAAGTTGACTATTTAATATCTAGATGTAATAATATTAAACAAGAGATTAGAATTATTATAATTAAACAATGATTGTTATCTAATTCTAATAAAACATTCTCAATTAATCAGGAGGAATTTAACTATGTCTTTAATTAATAAAGAAATCTTACCATTCACAGCGCAAGCTTACGATCCAAAGAAAGATGAATTCAAAGAAGTATCTCAAGAAGACTTAAAAGGTTCTTGGAGTGTAGTATGCTTCTATCCTGCAGACTTCTCATTCGTTTGTCCAACTGAATTAGAAGACTTACAAAACCAATATGACAAATTACAAGAATTAGGCGTAAATGTATTCTCAGTTTCTACTGATACTCATTTCGTACACAAAGCTTGGCATGATCATTCAGATGCTATCAGCAAAATCCAATACAATATGATTGGTGACCCTTCTCAAACAATCACTCGTAACTTCGACGTATTAGATGAAGAACTTGGTCTAGCACAACGTGGTACATTCATTATCGACCCTGATGGTGTTGTACAAGCTGCAGAAATCAATGCTGATGGAATCGGCCGTGACGCTAGTACATTAGTTCACAAAATCAAAGCTGCTCAATATGTACGTCAACATCCAGGTGAAGTTTGCCCTGCAAAATGGGAAGAAGGTTCTGAAACTTTACAACCAGGATTAGACTTAGTAGGTAAAATTTAAGGAGGCATTAATTAATTATGCTTAATGCTGATTTAAAACAACAATTACAACAATTACTTGAGCTAATGGAAGGCGACGTTGAATTCGTCGCTAGCCTTGGCTCTGATGATAAATCTAAAGAATTAAAAGAATTATTAGATGAAGTAACAGAGATGTCATCTCACATCACTCTTACTGAAAAAGAATTGAAACGTACACCTAGTTTCTCAGTAAATCGTCCAGGCGAAGAAACTGGTATTACTTTCGCAGGTATTCCTTTAGGTCACGAATTTAACTCACTTGTATTAGCTATTTTACAAGTAAGTGGTCGTCCACCTAAAGAACAACAATCTGTTATTGATCAGATTAAAGGACTTGAAGGTTCATTCCATTTTGAAACCTTTGTAAGTTTAACTTGTCAAAAATGTCCAGATGTTGTTCAAGCATTAAACTTAATGAGTGTAATCAACCCTAACATTACACATACAATGATTGACGGTGCAGTATTCCGTGAAGAATCTGAAAACATCATGGCAGTACCTGCTGTCTTCTTAGATGGAGAAGAGTTTGGTAACGGCCGTATGTCAATTCAAGATATTCTTAACCAATTAGGAAGTACTGCTGACGCATCAGAATTCGAAGGCAAAGACCCTTATGATGTATTAGTTATCGGTGGCGGTCCAGCAAGTGGTAGTGCTGCAATTTATACGGCACGTAAAGGTATACGCACTGGTATTGTGGCTGACCGCATTGGTGGACAAGTTAATGATACTGCTGGTATTGAAAACTTCATTACTGTTAAAGAAACAACAGGTTCTGAATTTTCATCTCATTTAGCAGACCATATTGCTCAATACGACATTGATACTATGACTGGTATTCGTGCTACTAATATTGAAAAAACAGATAGTGCAATTCGCGTTACGTTAGAAAACGATGCTGTACTAGAAACTAAAACAGCCATCATTTCTACAGGTGCAAGTTGGCGTAAACTTAATATTCCAGGCGAAGATCGTTTACTCAACAAAGGTGTTGCTTTCTGCCCTCACTGTGATGGTCCTTTATTTGAAAACAAAGACGTTGCAGTAATCGGTGGCGGTAACTCAGGTGTTGAAGCAGCGATTGATTTAGCTGGAATTGTTAAGCATGTCACTGTCTTCGAATATTCAGAAGAATTGAAAGCTGACAGTGTACTTCAAAATCGTTTACGTTCATTATCAAATGTTGATATCAAAACTAAAGCAAGAACAACAGAAGTTATTGGTGAAGACCATGTCACTGGTATTAAATACGAAGATATGAACACTGGCGAAGAACAAGTGGTTAATTTAGATGGTATCTTTGTACAAATCGGTTTAGTACCTAACACAGCATGGATATCAGATGCTGTTGAATTAAATGGTCGTGGAGAAGTTGTTATTGATAATAATAACAGCACAAACGTTCCAGGTATCTTTGCCGCTGGTGACGTGACTGATCAGAAAAACAAACAAATCATTATTTCTATGGGTGCAGGCGCAAATGCTGCCCTAAACGCATTCGATTATATTATTAGAAATTAATACCCGCTATAAAACATTTCATTAAAATATATCTTCAAAACAGAATTCCTTAATGGAATTCTGTTTTTTTATTATTATATTCAATAAACATGTTATGATATAAGTAATGAAAAATTTTTATCTTTTAACATCGTTGGGTTTTTACATTATGACGTAAACTGTTTTCTAGTCTAAATCCATCACACATCATATATTTTAAAGGAGCTATTATGAATACCTTAAATCATATTACTAAAGTGAAAATTTATGAAATCCAAACATTTTTAGACATCCCTAGAAAACTTTCACCACTCGAAACCTTACATATTGCTTTTCAACCACACAATGTGAACCTTATTTATAACAATATGGGAAAAGACGAACAAACATACATCGAAAACTTGTTAAAGGATGCTTCATCAACTGTTAACGTTAATGAAGACATAAAGACTACTTGCAAATTAACAGATCAATTAGGATTCTTCTATAAAGAATCTACAGATGAATATATTATAGACCCTATCTATTTAAATAAGGTAAATGAATATGTTTTTACTGGACTCTATGAATATAAAGACTTAGATAATGATAACAAGCAATTGCTAAAAGAATTTAAAAAGCTAGATGAAAAAGTACGTTACAATATAGAACATACTAATTTAAAAGATTATTTAACAACTTTAAAAGCAAAAGATATTCAAAACATCTTAAAATTTTACGAATTTAAAAATACTTCAAAATTAAAAAAAGCTGATGCTGTGAAATTAATCAATGATACATTCTTTGAAAATAATGAATTGTTAGAACGTGTATTCAATCAATTTACAAATTCAACATTATTTATATTTCAATCTATATATGAAAACGACAAAAATTACACTTCCAATATAGATATCGCATCAACAGTTAATGACGTTCAAGAACTCACTTCACCATCACAGTTATTCAATTATTCATTTATATTCAACTACAATGCACGTTATAATATCGTTTCGATACCATATGACGCATTAGATTTTATAGATAAATATATTCAGTCAACTGGTGGCTTAGAATCGGTTATTGATGACCAAATTGAAAGAATCGGCACTCAAAAAGATAATATATTTGAATCACTAGCAGAACATTCATTAATCTCTGAAATTGAGGATGATTTAACTGGTTGGGATAGTTTAGGTGACTTTGATAGCTTAGCAGATTCTGAAGACAATTTTACTGAAAATGATATCATTGAGGCATTTGAGGAAAATAATCCAGATAATAAAGACGAGTTAGATAACAGTACATTAGAATCAGTTAACATAGAAAATTATATGGATCCAGAAATCCGTCAAAATCTAGTGCAAGAGCAATTGAAGCATTTTAAAAATGATCCTAAAAAACAACATTACGTTACACCTCTAAATATCTATATTGCAATCACAAATCTGTATGGTTATGCTTCTTTAGAGCGTGTGTCCTATTTGATGAAACATCTATATAATAAAGAGATGACTCAAAATAATATCAAAGATGAGATTAAAGATATGGATATCAGTCGTTTAGTCACTATTCAAAACGATATGCTATTACATCCTGTCATTCCTTTGTTAACAAATAGTAGTGATATTGATGACCCGTTTAAAGAGTTCTATGTACCAGACAATTTAGATGAACTGCTAACATATGTAAACAATGAATATTATGAACGCAATACCAAACTTAAACAGTTCATTAAATTCATTAGAAATAACATTAAAGCAAATGATGATATTGAAAAAGAAAAAGCCGTTCAGTATATACTATTTCATTTACGAATAGCACCCGATGAAGAACATGCTGTTGAAATGATGAACAATCTTATTAAAGAGGATAAGATTTTACCAGTACCGGATAAAACATTGAGCAAACAAATAGAAAAAGGTTGGACTCATCTAAGATTATGGAGTACACGTGGTTTTACAGTTCAAGAAATCTTGAATTCCACTAAATAATGAACGTACACAAAATGTTCATAGTTCATTATTTAATCAATGCTTAAACATTCAAATCATTTTTGATACGTGATACGCTATAATATATAATAAATTAAACACAATGAATATTGTACGAATAAAAGGAGTACCAAACCTAATGAAGAAAAGAGTCCTACTCACGTTAATCTTATCATTTGCACTTGTACTATCAGCTTGTGCCAATAAAAGTGAAGATGACAATGATCAAGATTCACATAGTAATGCTCATGCACCTAAAAATGCTAAGCAATTAAAAGAAAAAGATATTTTCACTTCTAACAAAAAGAATGCAACAATAAGTGAAGATGAAATGAACAAAGCACTTGAAAAATATTTACAAGTCAATAGCGATATTCTTGATAATAAGTACGTTATCCAACACCAATTAGATCGTCAAAGTGATAGCAGTAAAAAGATTACTAAAAAACAATCAGATCGTTTAAGTGAACTATCTAATTTGGCTGTTAAAAACGACTTACACTTCAAAAAATTCGTGAATAATAATAAAATTCCAAATGAATATAAAGATCCAACCAATCGTATTATCAAATATTTCAAAGCATTAAATAGTACTATTGCTGATGTCGATGAAGAGATTGAACAATTAAACTATCAACCTCAAAATTCAATCAATGTTGTTGATGTGCCAACTAACTATGCAGGCGATGTAAATAAAAAACAACAAGATAAAATCAAATCATTCTTGGATAAGAAAAATATCAAGACAGACGTTTTTGATAAATAGTAAATAAGCTTCTATTCGGTAAGTTTCATTATGAAAACTAATCGAGTAGAAGCTTTTTGTATGCTGTATTTATTTGGTTATACGCATTTATCGTAACATTGACATCATTACAATACTTAGTCACACTAATAAATGAGCAAAATTTTAAAAACAACATATATTTATAGGAGTGAGAACATGAAACGTCGCGTAATTTTTGTGATTATTGCAATTTTATCAACTGTTGCTACAATCATTATGTGCGCTAAGCATCCGACAGGCCCACATACAATAAGCTTAGATAAACCTGCAGAACTTTGGACTGCTATTGGTACTGTAGTTGCATTTGCGCTACCTGCACTTATTTTAAGTATTTTCAATCATCTTACTACTAGAATTATATCTAGCGTTCTACAAATTATTGCAATTGTACCTTGGTCTGGATTAGCTGTTGTCGCATTTATCCTAGAAGACTATTCAGTCGGTATTACTGCTGCAATTTCTGTTATTTTAATTATTATTAGTACGTTCGTTACTTTAATTGTGGGATCACCTAAACAGAAGAAACAAAATTCATAAAACAAGACACCCGGCTGTCTTAATTTATAAAAAAAGTGAAATGCGTTTGTATCATACACGCATTTCACCTTTTTATTATATTTCAATCAAATATGGCTTACAGTTTTCAACGTTAGCAGTTAATGCTTCGTCTTTTGTTAGTTGCTCTAAATAAACAAATAGACATCTAATAACAACTTGATGCGCTACAATAACAATCGCTTCTGCTTTTTTATCTACAATCGTATCGAAAAACATCGAAACTCTATCATAAACATCTTGATAACTTTCTCCTTCAGGTGCTTTTTGAGTAAAGCTATGGCGAAAATCTTTGTAATTATCGTCATTAAAATATTTATAAAAATGCTGATCTTCCGATACTTCTTTTTTAAATTTACCTTCAAACACACCTAATGATCTCTCTTTAAGTAAATCTGTAGAAGTCGTAGGAATATTGTATGGAAATATTGCTTCATATGTTTGCTGTGTTCTCAATAAACTCGACACGTACACATGATCAATCGCTTTATTCGCAAAGTAACCTACTAATGCTTGTGCACTTTCAGTTCCTTTTTCAGTTAATGGCACATTAAGTTGACCACAGAAATAAGGTTCTCCGTGCTTATTATCATAATTTGATTTAGATTCACCATGTCTTACTAAATATATTTTCACTTTAATTCCCACCCTAATTTGCTTAACTTGATTTACTTAATAATAAATTAATTGATAGACCAATCAAAATAATACCTACTGCATAATCAAAAATTGCTTTAATTTTCGGATTACTGAATAATAATTTAATATATTGGAATATGAATACACAAAATAAAAACCAACAACATACGACTAACACTACAGATAAGACTAAAATCGCCACTTGAGATGTCATATGTATATTTCCTTGTGATAAAAATTGAGGCAGTATACTCACGTAATAAAGTAATGCTTTAGGATTTAATATGGTACTTAAAAATCCTTGTCTATACGATGAAAGATATGAAACTTTGTTTAAATCTTGCTTTTGATCATTAAAAGACATAGACTGACGCGCTGACAAAATAGAACGAATACCTAAATAAATTAAGTAACACGCCCCAAATATTTTAATTAATAGAAAGACGTAATATAAACTTGTTAATATGTATATAATTCCGAAAATAGCTAAACTCGCATAAACAATATGACCAGTCGTAATGCCCAATGCAGCTAACATACCATTTCTTTTTCCAGAATGGACAGTATTCTTCATGACGATTAGAAAATCTGGTCCCGGTACGATAATCATTAATAGTGAAATTAAAATAAACGTTACAATACCTTCCATGATGAATCCCTCCATAATAGTATCCTATCAAGAGTCGCATAAACATACAACAAAACGAAAAATATTGAGAATAGACTAACAATTCATGTATATAAAATTAATAGAATTAAACATATTCAAATATGATTGCCTAATTAAAATTAAATGTGTACAACGAAAAAATATTAATAGAATTAAGTTGTTTTAATTGGTATTTTAATTTAATTCATGATACTATGTACATGTAGTTATTAAGTAACTACAAAGTCTTTTATATTCATGAACATAATACTCCTGGATGGCGTTACCCAGCGTCATCCTCTTTTTATGCAAAAATTTAAGTGGTATTGCAATTTTCATTTTATAAATTATTTAAAAACCATTTACTTTATTTATTAACTATCTTTTAGGGTACAAAATAAATGAGGAGGGTTTTTATGAAAACACTTATTATAATATTAGGCATACTAGTTATGTTGTCATGGAGTTACCTATTCTATGTATTTAAAAAGAAAGGTTATGGACAACAATCAATTAGAATTCAAAATATTATCCTTCTTTCTTGTCTTTTAACACTTCTAATGACCATTTTAGCAAGCATATACGTAGAATGATAAACTGATACTTACAATTCCAAAATAAAATGATATACAAAAATAGAGATGTCCTTATTTTCGAAGGTCATCTCTATAACTATATTTCAATTATTTTTTTCTTAAGGCTTTTAAGATTAAAGAAACTACAAAAATTAAAATAATTGAACCTAGTAATGCTGGGAAGATATAAATTCTACCTAATTCTGGACCCCAATGTCCAAAAATCATTGATCCAACCCAAGCACCAACGATACCAGCAATAACATTACCTAAAATACCTCCTGGGATATCTTTACCAAGAATTGCGCCTGCAATCCAACCGATAAGACCACCTACGATGATCATTCCTATTAGTCCAAACATGTATCTTCACTCCCTTCAATATGTAATTATTATATTGTCTACTTAAGGTGTATACCCCATATTCACTATTCGAAACGAATTTGGATAAAAATTTATTAAATTCAGTAAATAAATAGATATTTATTGATTGATTCTTATTAATCATTAGTTTAAAATTTTTAATTGCGATTAATTTAACAAAAATAAATAACTACTAACTAAATGGGATGGTTGTTAACATAATGATTATGGGAGGATGCATTATATGAAGAAAAATAAACTATCCTTTTTTAAAATATGCTTCGATGTGTTGAGTGCTATTTCAATTATTCTAATCCTATCTATTATTACACTTAACTTCTTTATCAAAGGTCATTTACACGGTCAGTTTGAAATCGGATTTCATGTGGAAAGCAAACAAATATATTTAATGACATTTTTAATTCTATTAATTATTTGTAGCAGCTTAACTTCATATATTATTGGCCATGTTAGTAAGAATAAATAGGAAAAAGCTATGGTTATGACATTTATTATCAAGTGTCTTAACCATAGCTTTTTTGATGATTTATATTTGACTTTATTCAGGAATAAATACTTCTGCTTCACTATCATTTGGATAGTAATATCCGTTTGGAATACATTGCAATTCTATCAATAAGTTCCATTCAGTTTTTAAATAAACACTACTACTATTTTCACTATCTTCATATCTAGAATTATCATGTTTTTCTGATAAAGGTATTGCTCCTGCTTCTACTGCTTGTTTGATTGCTACATCCATATCTTCTACAAAAATTGAAATATGATTAAAACCTAAATCCTCTAATCTTAAAGGTGATTTTTGATCACTATTTTGAATTTCAAACATTTCTATATTGGCGCCATTACCTATGACAATCATTCTTTGCTTTATAATTTCTGCTCCTTCTGATAAACCAAGCATTCTCTCAACCTCTTTACCCTTACGAGGTTCGTCATCATAAGTTAATCCATCATAAGCAACTTTTGCTCCAAATGCATTTTTTAAAAATTTTGTTGCTTCATCGATATTGGGAACAGTTAAACCTACATGATTAATACCTTTAATATTATCCATCAACAATACTCCTAACCGTATTTTTTATTAACTCGTTACTTCTAATAACAAGTTGTAACAAGCGATTTAATTTACTCTACTTACTTCCCCTATTTAATGGAGCATATTCATTGATAAGACTTTTAATAATATTAAGATATTGCTTACCTATCTTTTCTAAATCATTCGTACATTGCCTTATCTCTAGTTTTAAAAAACACAAAAATAACCCCGTAAGCCTATACTTACGGGGTTTGACAATAAATTATATATTATTGTTCTTCTTTAACATATGGTAATAAAGCCATATGACGTGCGCGTTTGATAGCAGCTGTCAACATACGTTGATATTTAGCTGAAGTACCAGTTACACGACGTGGTAAAATTTTACCGCGTTCTGAGATAAAACGTTTTAATAATTCAGTGTCTTTATAATCGATATGAGTAATACCATTTGCTGTGAAATAGCATACTTTTTTACGACGACGTCCGCCTCTTCTTGGTCCACCTGCCATGGTTAACTGCCTCCTTTTAATTTATTTTTTAATTAGTTATTTTTTAGAATGGTAAATCATCATCACTAATATCAATAGGTCCGTTTGCATTTGCAAATGGGTTATCTGATTGATTTGAATTAGATTTAGATGAATTGTTGTTATACGAAGTATTTTGTCCTGATTGTTGACCACCGAATCCTTGACCGTAGTCTTGGAATTCGTTGTTTTGTGAACGTTGGCCACCGCCGTTTTGTGAATTCTTAGGTTCAAGGAATTGAACACTGTCACAAACGACTTCAGTTACAAAGATACGACGACCTTCTTGATTTTCATAACTACGTGACTGTATGCGACCATCAACGCCAGCTAAACTACCTTTAGATAAGTAGTTATTTACATTTTCTGCTTGTCTTCTGAAAACAACACAGTTAATGAAATCTGCTTCGCGTTCCCCTTGAGCATTCGTGAAAGTACGATTAACTGCTAGAGTAAATGTCGCTACACTTACGCCTGAGGGAGTGGTTCTGTATTCTGGATCTTTCGTCAAACGACCTACTAATACAACTCTATTTATCATTTAAACGCCCCCGTCCAATTATTACTTATCTTGGTCTTCACGGATAACGATGTAACGAATGATATCGTCATTGATTTTAGCTAAACGTTGGAATTCGTCAGTAGCTCTATTGTTATCTGATTTGATACGTACGATGTTATAGAAACCTTCTTTGAAATCATTGATTTCATAAGCTAGGCGACGTTTACCCCAGTCTTTTACTTCTAAAACTTCTGATCCTTCTGAAGCTAAGATACCGTTAAAGCGTTCTACAACTGCTTTTTTCGCATCTTCTTCAATGTTTGGACGTACGATGTACATAATTTCATATGTTCTCATTGTATATTTGCACCTCCTTGTGGTCTATACGGCTTACCATCATTTTTGTGATAAGCAAGGAATAATTTTCATTACTCACAATCAAGAATTATAGCACAGAGTATTACTTTTTACAATCATATTTAATAATACATAGTCCTCAAAAATTATCATTAACTTAGTAACTGACAGTTATCCATTAATTTAGAATGTTCGCACACTTATTTTTGCATAAATTTTTTAATAACTTTTTATAAAAATAAACATTAATCTACATAGTAAAATCTATCGGTATATTGTGCAATTTTCATCATTGTAAATAGAATTTAATTGTAATAATATCATTGTTACGTTTTTAATTTAATTGCATTTAATTTTTATAAACAAAGGAGTACATATATGTTAAAGAAAGTATCATACTCGGTGTTAGCCGCATCGATGTTAACTACAATTTCAGGTATCAATTTATCATACGCTGACGAAAATTCAAAAAATACTGATGACAATAAAAATGAAAAAGGCACAATGGGTTATGGTTATCAACAATATATGAAAAAACATCCAGAAAAAGCTGAAAATAAAACACAAAATCGTTCTACTTTTTCAACTAAATCTCGTGCAGCAACAACAAATAATGGTGAGCGAGTATTAGATATTTCTGAATGGCAAGGTAATTTGACTGACGCTCAAGTCAAACAATTAAAGAAAAAGTATGACTTTATAATCATTCGAGGACAATACGGATCTGAATATGTCGATAAATGTTTACAACATAATTCTGAACTATTAGATAAGAACAATATGAAGTTTGGTGTTTATTCGTATAGTATGTATGAAAATGCTGACGATGCTCGCTACGAAGCGAAAATGTTATATAATCGTGCGCCAAAAGCTGAATTTTATGTTAATGACTACGAACAACAAACTGTTACTTCTGGCGATGCTAATACCGCCACAATAGCATGGGCTAACCAAATGAAAAAATTAGCTGGCGATAAAAAAGTTCTATTCTACTCTTATGAGAATTTTATGGTAAACAATGTGGCAAATGCCGTTAGTTCATACGATGGTTACTGGTTAGCGTCATATCAAGCTCAAGAACCAACTCGCGAAAAAGTACTTTGGCAATATACTGATAGCTTCTACTCACCAGAGTTAAACCAGAACGTAGATGCTAACTATGTAGATTCAAACGTAAACACAAACTGGTTTACATCGTAAATTTTTATAAAAAGCACTTCACAAATACGAACACTTGTTCTATAATAATGTTGAGGTGTTAAACATGAAATTGAATTTAGATTGGGATAAAGACTTTCAAGAGTTTCAAGATATATTAAATTGTGGTTTACACCCAGAATGGTTGTATAATGCTAAAGCAAATATGATTTTAGAGCCTGCCTATACTGGTGAAGGTAAACAATTTTTTAGAACAACAGATATTATTAAAGCAAGCGAAACTATTCCTTTCTTTTAAAATAAATTATCTTTAAATCAAGCAATGTAGTCTGTCACTAAGCAACTCCGACCTAGCACTACATTGCTTTTTTTAATATTAAAAAACTACTCTAGATATTCTAGAGTAGTTATAATCCCTATTATTTAACGTTTATACATTAAATCTGAAGTGGACAATGTCGCCATCTTGCATGATATAATCTTTACCTTCTAAGCGTTGTCTACCCGCTTCTTTAGCACCATGTTCTCCACCATGTTCAACGTAATCACTATAACTTGTTACTTCTGCACGAATGAAACCACGTTCGAAGTCAGTATGAATAATTCCGGCACATTGGGGTGCTGTCATTCCTTGTACGAATGTCCATGCACGTACTTCTTGTACACCAGCAGTGAAGTATGTTGATAATCCTAATAAATCATAAGTTGTACGAATTAAACGATCTAATCCTGGTTCTTCGATACCTAAATCTTCTAAGAACATTTCTTTATCTTCGTCATCTAATGTTGCTATTTCTTCTTCGATTTTCGCACTAATTACAATTACTTCAGAATCTTCTTGTGCAGCATAATCACGAATTGCTTTAACTTTATCGTTTTCTTCATCGCCAATTTCATCTTCACCAACATTAGCAATATATAACATTTTTTTAGATGTTAATAATTGTGCTTGGTTAACCCATTTTTGATCTTCATCATTGAATTCAATACTACGAACTGGTTTACCTTCTTCTAACGTTTCTTTGATTTTTGATAAAATGCGTAATTCCATTTCCGCTGTTTTATCTTTTTGTCGAGCCATTTTTTCAATCTTAGGTAAGCGTTTCTCTACTGATTCTAAATCTGCTAATACTAATTCCATGTTGATAACTTCAATGTCATCTAATGGATTTACTTGTCCAGAAACGTGAGTAACATTTTCATCATCAAACGCACGTACAACTTGGCAAATTGCATCTACTTCTCTAATGTGTGATAAGAATTTATTTCCTAGACCTTCACCTTTTGACGCACCTTTAACAATACCAGCAATATCCGTGAATTCGAATGTTGTCGGAATCGTTTTCTTAGGTTGAACCATTTCTTCTAATTTTAACAAACGTGAATCCGGAACTTCTACGATTCCTACGTTTGGATCAATTGTTGCGAATGGGTAGTTCGCCGCTAAAGCCCCCGCTTTAGTAATTGCATTAAAAAGTGTAGACTTCCCTACGTTTGGTAAACCTACAATACCTGCTGTTAAAGCCATTAATCATTCTCCTAACTTTCTGTATCTTGATTGGATACTAAAATTTTCTTTAATTTTTTATTAAACGTCTGACGTGGAATCATAATACTACGATGACAATTTTCACATTTAATTCTTATATCAGCGCCCATTCTTATGATTTTAAAACGATTTGTTCCACATGCATGTTGTTTTTTCATTTCTACTATATCATTTATTCCGTAATTTGACGTCATGAAATTACCTCCAATGATAACTAGCCACGTTTTTGCTCATCGTATGGGGCAAAAATAGGTTTAGGCATCTTAATATTTTCTCTAACAAATAATCGTTGTACTTCTTTTCTAATAATTCTTTCTCCAGATGCACCTTCGCCTGGTATTGTTTCAGCAGAAATTCTAATAGTAACTTTATTATTGTCTATAGAATCAATACCTTCTACTACTGGATCACTCACAAATAAGTAATACTTACTTCTAAGTGATTGGAATAATTTATTTAACTCTTTCTCAACGTGATCTAAATTTTCTTCTACTGAAACTGGTATAGCTACAATGGATGTACCATTAGTAATAGAAAAGTTAGTAATTTCACCCATACTACCATTTGGCAAGATTGTTAATTCACCAGAAATTGTATTAATACGCGTTGATCTAAGCCCGATAGATTTTACAGTTCCCTCAGCGACTGTAGTACCACCGCTATTAATTTTAACATAGTCACCAACATCAAATTGATTTTCAAATATAATAAAAAATCCAGTTATGATATCTTTAACTATTGTTTGCGCACCAAAACCAACTGCTAGTCCTACTACACCAGCACTAGCTATAATGCCTTCAACACTGATACCAAATTTACTTAAAATTGTAGTAATAACAATAAACCATACTATATATTTAACTACATTTTGTACGAGTGATATTAATGTATTGGAACGTTTTTTATTTCCTTTTTTACTTTTGTTTTGAATTTTAAATCCTTGTTCTATAACTTTGTTCAAAATACTTATTACAATAATAGCAGCTACAATATAAATCAAAATTGTAATAATTTTAATAGCTAAGTTTTCATATGTTTCTACTTTTGTAAGTGGTTCTAATAAAGAAGAAAGGATATGTTTGACCTGATTCATTGTGTAATTACCTCCTCATCTCAATCATTTCATAATTAAATCATTATATCTTAAAATCACGATTTTTTAATCGGTCTACGGTTTTATAAGCTACTAATATATTGCTGTTTATATTATTTTAATCATTACGATTACTCAAAATTTTGATTAAGTTGTTTAATTAACAACTTAAATTCTTCTTCTGATTTGAATTCAAATGTAATTTTTCCAACACTCTTTTTAGTTGATATATCAACTTTAGCACCATATTGTTCTTTTAGTTCTCTTTCTTGTTTTTGAATAAATTTAGGTTTGTTTAATTTAGGTTCGTCTGTATTTATCTTTGTGGAGTTTTGGTTTAAATAATCATTGATATAACTTTCTAAGTATCTTACGCTCCATGATTCTTTAGCTGCTTTTTTAGCTACTGTTTTCATTTTTTGAGGAGATTTTAAACCTAATAGTGTACGTCCATGGGCTCCAGATAACTCACCATTTCTCACCATCTTAGCAACATCAGTAGGAAGTTTTAATAACCGCAACATGTTAGCAATATATGGACGTGATTTAGCAAGTCGTTGAGCTACTTCTTGTTGTGTTATATTTAAATCTTCCATAAGTTTCTTATAACTTTCAGCTTCTTCAATCGCGTTTAAATCTTCTCGTTGTAAATTCTCAATGATGGCTAATTCCATCATATCTTCATCAGATAAATCTTTAACAATTGCAGGAATTTCAGTTAAACCTAATTGTTTAGATGCTCTAAAACGTCTCTCACCTACAACAATATAGTAACCTTGAACAGTTTTTCTTAAAACAATAGGTTGTAATACACCATGTTGTTTTATCGATTGTGCCAAATCATTTAATTTATACTCATCAAATGTTTTTCTCGGTTGATAAGGATTAGCTTTGATTAATGCTAATGAAACGGAATGTATATGTTCATCTTTGTTTAATTTTAATCTTTGATCTTCTTGATGAGCCATTTTTTCACATCTTTCTATATGAATTTAACGCTTTGATATTGATGTATATCGTATCTCTATTCATTTTAAAAATTTACATCTTTTTTCACAAGTAGTAATGATAACTTACAAGAAATTCTTTTCATATTGTTTAACTATGTCATCAGCGTAACATTAATATCAGAATTTATTTTTTAATCTAAATTTTCAGAAAAATTGTTGACAAATGATTCTACTATATGTAAGCTATGTATTAACAATTACAAAACGAAACATTTTACACACTATAAAAAGGAAAGTAAAACTTACACTGCTTATACAGAGAATCTTCACAAGCTGAGAGAAGATATTGAAAGAAAGTTTGAAAATGGCCTTGGAGTGTTGATGCCAATACGAGGTATCAACGGGTTCGCCCGTTATAGCGATACAGTATTAACATTTTGTTAAATGGCGTACTGGAATTTCTAGACGCACATTTTATCGTTAATACTCATTTCTTCAGTTTGAATTAATGAGTTTTTTTAATGATAATTTTGTGATTCTTATTATTTATCAGTGCCTCTTATTTTAGCAATATGGTGTACTGATAGAGGTTACTTTAGCAATAAAGTAGCAAACAAAGGTGGTACCACGAAACTAAAGCTTTCGTCCTTTACATCCGAATCTATCGGGTTTAAAGGACGGAAGCTTTTTTATTTTAATTAAGGAGGGTCTAGTAATGAAGGATACAGAACTAGCACAAATAGCTTTAACTAAAGATCATACAGGAGCTATCGCAAATCCAATATATTTATCAACTGCTTACCAACATCCTCAACTAGGTCAGTCAACAGGTTATGACTATACAAGAACTAAAAATCCTACTCGCTCAGCATTTGAAGAATCATTCGCCAAATTAGAGAAAGGTGTTGCATCATTTGCAACATCTAGTGGAATGGCTGCGATTCAATTAGTTTGTAATTTATTCAAACCAGGAGATGAAGTCTTAGTCGCTTTTGATTTATACGGAGGTACTTTTAGATTATTTGATTTCTATGAACAACAATATGGCGTGAAGTTTAAATACGTTGATTTTCTAAATTATGAAGAAGTTGAAAAGGCAATTACACCACAAACAAAAGCACTTTTCATTGAACCTATTTCAAATCCGCAAATGATAGATATTGATGTCACACCGTATTACGTATTAAGTAAACAACGTCATTTACTGACAATCATTGATAATACGTTTTTAACGCCATACCTATCAACACCATTAGAAGAAGGCGCTGATATTGTTTTACATTCAGCAACCAAATATATAGGCGGACACAATGATGTTTTAGCTGGTGTAGTAACAGTTAAAGATGAAAGTTTAGCTGAAGAACTAGGACAATTTCATAATATGATAGGTGCTACCCTTTCACCTTTAGACAGTTATTTATTACAAAGAGGGCTTAAAACACTACATCTTCGTATTGATCGTTCTCAAGAAAACGCTAAAAAGTTAGCTACTAAATGTCAGGAATTAGAAGCAATTGATGAAGTACTATATAGTGGTCGCACTGGAATGTTAAGTTTACGCCTCAATAAGGCGTTTAGCGTCCCTAAATTTTTGGAAAATTTAGATATTTGCATCTTTGCTGAAAGCTTAGGCGGTACTGAAACATTTATTACATTCCCCTATACCCAAACTCACGTTGACATGCCTGACGTAGAGAAAGATAAACGTGGTATCGATGAACAGTTAATTAGATTATCAGTCGGAATAGAAGATTATAACGATATTGAAGCAGATATTATTCAAGCTTTAGCGCATTCAAAATTAGGAGTGATTTCATGAATTTATCAATAGATACTGAAGTGATTTTTGATGAACGACGCGGAAAAGATTATATTTCAGCAAATCCACCTTACTATGATTCATCAACATTTCACCAAGATCAACTTGGTGGCAATCAACTATATGACTATGCAAGAAGTGGTAACCCAAACAGAACAATTTTAGAGGAAAAATTGGCACACTTAGAAAATGGAAAATATGGATATGCTTTTGCTTCTGGCATAGCAGCAATATCTGCAGTTTTACTTACTTTAAAAACTGGTGACCATGTCATATTACCTAATGATGTATATGGTGGTACTTTTCGCTTAACAGAAGATATTTTAAAACGATTTAATATCGAATTTACAACAGTAGACGCTACGCATTCAGAAAATATTAAAAAAGCTGTTCAACCTAATACAAAGTTAATTTATGTAGAAACACCATCTAACCCCTGTTTTAAAGTGACAGATATAAGAGCCGTTGCAAAAATAGCTAAAACACATCAATTATTACTAGCAGTTGACAATACATTTATGACACCACTAGGCCAATCTCCTCTAGAACTTGGTGCAGATATTGTCATTCATAGTGCAACTAAGTTTTTAGGTGGACATAGCGACCTACTTGCTGGTGCGGTCATCACTAATCGTGAAGATGTAGCTGACGCATTATATTTAATACAAAATGGTACTGGAAATGCCTTATCTTCATATGATAGTTGGACATTAGCCAAACATCTTAAAACATTTCCTGTCAGATTCAGACAATCTGTAGCAAATGCAGAACAACTAGTAACATTTTTAAGTCAAAGAAATGAAATATCAGAAGTATATTACCCAGGAAATAACAAAATACATCTCAAACAAGCTAAGACCGGTGGAGCGGTTATTGGCTTTAGGTTAAAAGATGAAACAAAAGCCCAAGCATTTGTAGATGCCCTTACTATCCCACTCGTGTCAGTTAGTTTAGGCGGTGTTGAGACGATATTATCTCATCCTGCCACCATGTCACATGCAGCAATACCAGAAAATATTAGAAACGAAAGAGGTATTACATTTGGATTATTCCGCTTAAGCGTAGGATTAGAAAATCCGGATGAACTCATTGCTGACATCAACTACGCTTTAAAGGAGGCATTTAATGAGTCAATTTCTGAAGAAATTACAGAACAACGTTTTAGTAGCTGACGGTGCAATGGGAACTATTCTTTATTCCGAAGGCTTGGACACCTGCCCTGAAGCTTATAACTTAACGCATCCTGAAAAGGTTGAACGTATCCATCGATCCTATATAGAAGCTGGCGCTGATGTTATTCAAACCAATACGTATGGAGCCAATTTTGAAAAGTTAAAAGTCTTTGGTTTAGAACATAAAGTTAAAGAAATTCACAAAGCCGCTGTCCAAATTGCTAAAAAAGCCGCAAACAATGACACTTTCATATTAGGAACAGTGGGTGGCTTTAGAGGTGTTAAACAAGATGAATTAAGTCTTTCAACAATTCAATATCACACGGAAAATCAAATAGATACTTTAGTAGATGAAGGTGTAGATGCCCTATTATTCGAAACTTATTATGATTTAGAAGAATTAACAGGCATTATCGTTTCTACTAAAAGAAAATATGACATTCCAATCGTAGCGCAATTGACCGCTTCAAATACAAATTATTTGGTAGATGGAACACCTATCAACGATGCGTTAAAACATCTTGTAGAATGTGGTGCAGATATTGTAGGACTCAATTGTCATCACGGTCCACATCATATGCAACGTTCATTTTCACATATTGAATTACCTAATAATGCTTTTCTTTCCTGCTATCCAAACGCAAGCTTATTAGATATTAAGAATAGTGAATTCAAATATAGTGATAACGCTCAATATTTTGGTGATATAGCTCAAGAATTAATTCACGAAGGTGTGAGATTAATAGGTGGTTGTTGTGGCACCACTCCTGAACATATTAATTACATTAAAACATCCGTGTCTAATTTAAAACCGGTCAATCATAAAAACGTTATACCAATTCATAAGAAAGTTAATCGCGAGAAAGATATTAGTTTCAAACAGTCTCTGACTTCAAAGGTGAAACAAGGACCTACAGTTATAGTCGAACTTGATACACCTAAACACTTAGACACTGAACAATTCTTTAATAATATTGGCAAACTAGATGATGCCGATATTGATGCTGTCACTCTAGCAGATAATTCATTAGCTACTGTCCGTGTTAGTAACATTGCTGCTGCAAGTATTATCAAACAACGATTCAACATTGAACCGCTAGTTCATATTACTTGTCGTGACCGAAATCTAATAGGCTTACAATCTCATCTATTAGGCCTGTCATTAATTGGCGTAAATGAAATTTTAGCCATTACAGGTGATCCTTCCAAAGTCGGTCATTTACCAGGAGCAACTAATGTCTATGATGTTAACTCAAAAGGTTTAACAGAAATCGCACTTCGCTTTAACCAAGGTATTAACACAGATGGTGATGCGCTGAAGAAACATACGAACTTTAACATCGCCGGAGCATTTGATCCGAATGTAAGAAAACTTGATGGAGCAGTTAAACGCCTTGAAAAGAAAGTAGCAAGTGGCATGAGCTATTTCATAACACAACCTGTATATAGTAAAGAAAAGATTAAACAGGTCTATGAAGCTACGAAACACTTAAACACACCTTTCTTTATAGGTATTATGCCAATCGCAAGTTATAACAATGCTCTATTTTTACACAACGAAGTACCTGGCATAAAAATGTCAGAAGATGTACTTAATCAATTCAAAGCAGTTAAAGATGATAAAGAAAAAACAAAAGAACTTAGCCTTAGACTTTCTAAGGAACTTATCGACACGGTACATGAATACTTTAATGGATTGTACATTATCACACCTTTTCAAAAGGTCGATTATTCATTAGAACTAGCAGCATATTCAAAATCTATTACCACTCATAAGGAGGCAATATTATGACAACAATTAAAACATCAAACTTAGGATTCCCGAGATTAGGTAGAAAAAGAGAATGGAAGAAAGCTATCGAGAGCTATTGGGCTCAAAAAATTGATAAACAAACTTTAGATCAAACACTCACTGACTTACACAAAGAGAACCTTTTACTACAAAAAAATTATAATTTAGACAGCATTCCTGTAGGTGATTTCTCTTTATATGACCATATCTTAGATACATCATTATTATTCAACATCATTCCTGAACGTTTCCAAGGCAGAGAAGTCAACGATGACTTGTTATTTGATATTGCACGTGGTAATAAAGAACATGTCGCAAGTGCCTTAATCAAATGGTTTAACACAAATTATCACTATATTGTACCTGAATGGGATAACGCAGAACCAAAAGTAAATCATAATGTATTATTAGAACGATTTAAATATGCACAATCAATTAATGTTAATGCGCACCCTGTTATTGTAGGACCGATTACCTTCGTAAAATTATCAAAAGGTGGTCACCAATCATTTGAAGAAAAAGTAAAAACGTTACTTCCATTATATAAAGAAGTACTACAATCACTTGTTGATGCTGGCGCTGAATATATCCAAGTTGATGAGCCAGTCTTGGTTACAGATGAAAGTGAAAGTTATGAAAGTATTACTAAAGAAGCCTATGATTATTTTGCAGAAGCAGGTTTAGGAGAAAAATTAGTTATTCAAACATATTTTGAACGTGTAAATCTTAAATTCTTAAGTTCATTACCAGTTGGTGGTTTAGGACTAGATTTCGTTCATGATCATGGATTCAACTTAGAACAAATTAAAGCTGGTGAATTTGATAAGAATAAAACTTTATACGCAGGTATTATCGATGGCCGAAACGTTTGGGCTGCTGATATCGAATCTAAAAAATCACTTATCGAAACATTGCAACAGTACGCACAAAATATTGTTATTCAACCATCATCTTCATTATTACACGTCCCTGTTTCATTAGATGACGAAACGCTAGATGAATCTATCGCTGAAGGTTTAAGCTTTGCGACTGAAAAATTAGATGAATTAGATGCTTTACGTCGTGTATTTAACGACAATGACACTACTAAATTTGATGAACTTAAATCTCGATATGAACGATTCCAAAGTCAGTCATTTAAAAACTTAGAGTATGATTTTGATAGTGTTCCAACACAACGTCAATCACCATTCTCACAACGTAAGCAAGCACAATACGAAAGATTGAACTTACCAGATTTACCAACAACTACTATCGGTTCATTCCCACAAACACGAGAAGTTCGTAAATTCCGTGCTGATTGGAAAAATAATCGTATTTCAGATGAAGCTTATAATGAGTTTTTAGAAAATGAAATTGCACGTTGGATTAAAATTCAAGAAGATATTGGACTTGATGTACTTGTACATGGTGAATTCGAACGAAATGACATGGTTGAATTCTTTGGCGAAAAATTACAAGGATTTTTAGTTACTAAATTTGGTTGGGTTCAATCATATGGTTCACGTGCTGTAAAACCACCTGTTATTTATGGTGATGTTAAATGGACTGAACCATTAACAGTCAAAGAAACCGTTTATGCTCAAAGTTTAACTGATAAGCCGGTTAAAGGTATGCTTACTGGTCCAGTTACAATTTTAAACTGGTCATTTGAACGTGTAGATATCCCACGCAAAACAGTACAAGATCAAATCGCCCTAGCTATTGATGCTGAAGTATTAGCATTAGAAGAAAATGGTATTAAAGTAATCCAAGTAGACGAACCAGCCCTACGAGAAGGTTTACCGCTTCGTTCTGAATACCATGAACAATATCTTAAAGATGCCGTACATTCATTTAAATTAGCAACATCATCCGTCAAAGATGAAACACAAATTCATACGCATATGTGTTATTCTCAATTTGGTCAAATCATCCATGCAATCCATGATTTAGATGCAGACGTGATTTCTATTGAAACATCTCGTAGTCATGGTGATTTGATTAAAGACTTTGAAGATATCAATTATGACTTAGGTATTGGATTAGGGGTATATGATATCCATAGCCCTCGTATCCCTACAGAAAATGAAATTACCACTGCTATTAATCGTTCTTTACAACAAATTGATCGCTCATTATTCTGGGTAAACCCAGACTGCGGATTAAAAACACGTAAAGAAGATGAAGTTAAAGAAGCATTAACTGTACTAGTTAACGCTGTTAGAAAGAAACGTGAAGAAAATAATGCTACAACAGCATAAAATAAATTAAGGGTGATGCTTATGACAAACTATCCTTTATGGGATCAATTAAATCAATTGAAAGAATCAACATGGGTCGATTTAACACATACTTTCGACCCTGATATTCCAAGGTTCAGTGATTTTGAAAAAGGTGAAGTATCTACATTATTTACAGTTAAAGAACATGGTTTCTATGTGCAAAGATGGAATATTGTAACCCAATATGGTACACACATTGATGCACCTATTCATTTTGTTGAAAATCAAAGATATCTTGAAGAATTAGATTTAAAAGAATTAGTATTACCATTGATTGTCTTGAATTTTTCAAAAGAAGTTGCAGAAAACCCAGATTTTATTGTAACTCGCAAACATTTAGAACAGTGGGAAGCTGAAAATGGTCAAATTGAAGACGGCACATTTGTTGCACTGCGCACAGATTGGTCTAAACGTTGGCCAGATATCGAAGCATTTGAAAACAAAGATGAAGATGGTAACCAGCATTTACCTGGTTGGGGATTAGACGCACTCAAGTTCTTAATTGAAGAACGTCATATTAAATCAGTTGGTCATGAAACATTTGATACTGATGCTTCAGTTGATATTGCTAAAAACGGCGATATTGTAGGAGAACGATATGTTTTAGGGAAAGATACATTCCAAGTCGAATTATTAACTAACCTAGATCAATTACCTACACGTGGTGCCGTCATTTATGCAATCAGCCCTAAACCTAAAGACGCACCTGGTTTCCCAGTTCGCGCATTTGCGATAAAGCCCTAGTAAGTATAGAGCCCCCCTATTCTGTACTTGAGCGTTGACACATATCCAAAATAACGATAAAACACTCCCTAATATAAATCATGCAACGGGTAACGTACTATTTAAAGTGCGCTCTACCCGTTGCATTTATAATTACATCATTTTATGTAGTCTTTTACTTTTCATTGCCATTAAAAACTTTGCTAATACTTATTAAAATAAGGATAGTTACTATTCCACCTATGATCATAGGTAACAAGGTAAAACCTCCTTTAAAAATAAATATGTATATTAATCATCTTTCAATGAAGTTGTGTCTACTTTAGATACATTACCGTTTTCATCTAATAAAGGTGTAATGCCACCGCCTGTACTAACCCATGTCGCAAGATATTGAATGCCCGTATCTTTATCAGTTAATACATAACAACGTACATTTGAGTTCTTAGAGACATTTTCTACATTAAAGCGATTATCATTCTTTTTGTTATTAAACATCAATTAAAGCCTCCTTTATTATCAATCTCTAATTATCTATTTCACTAAACTATTATTTGAAACGTATAATTTGGTTGCCATTAAGAAAAGTAGCATATGCTATGAACAAGCCACTATGATAAGTGGCTGCATCGTTGCTTTGTTTACGCATTGGCTACGTAAGCGCAATGATAAATAGGCGATTTTAGCCACACTAAAAAATCCCCTAACTATAGGCGTAGTTAGGGGATTTGGTGCATATTTGAATGAAATATTTGTTAATAATATAGTAACATAATACACCATGAAATGCAACACAATTATGTGTGTAGTAACTGAATCCCTCTATTTCCCTTAGATTCCATCTACATATTCACGTATTTTCTTAAGTGCATATTCAATATTTTCCTTGGATTCATAAGCAAATGATAGACTAATAGCATTCATATATCGACTAAATATTCAAAAGAAAGTATTTAATTAAAAGCCAAACTGGAATCCCCTTTTAATCAAGTTAAATTGACTAGACAAAAATCATTAACCTTTTCAGATTCTTTTCCAAAACATCATAAAATTTTGTTACTATAAATTTAAACGAATTGGTAATTTTATTTAAGAATGCTAATTGGAGTTGATAATATGAGTACTATTAATAAAGATGAGAAAAACACAAATATAAACAAATTATCCTTTTACTTGAATATAGCTAGTGGGACATTGATTATTATAGGTATATTAATATTTATCCTTCGTATCATATTGGATACTATGTATGGAGGTTCTCCTTTTAAATCAGTAGAGAGCATCTTTATTGTTGCCGGATTATTAATATCAATTGTGGCATATGCTTTAGAGAAAAACTGGAAAGAAGTCATCATATCTATTATTGTTACTCTATTCGTCATATTCATTCTATTCACATAAATTAACAAGCACTCAACTACGAGTGCTTGTTTTATTTTGAGAAATAATAGAACTCATATTAATCACTTTAACCATAAATCCCTCTCTCTCAATTATTACAACTTTCTGTAATGTTAATGCGCATTCAATAAAGCCAAAATATTAAATTAATATAGTAAACATCTACACTTCACGTTTTGTTACAGCAAGTAATATTGGAAAGTCTTTTGTTACGGAGATGTGCAACTGAGTTGAATTTCAATTACGAAAACGTAACATCACCCATAACCTCAAATTCTTCTGTTAGAGTATACCTTGTCGTTGGGAGCGACGAAAAAATATAAATAAAACTGACGGTGTATTCTACCTATCGCTACTTCAATTAATGGTAGAATCACAAATTTTTGGAAGGACTTATTTATTATGAAAAAAATCGTTACAATTTCAACTCTAACAGCAGGCATCGGTGTAGCAGCAATAGGAATAAATGCTAATCATGCAGACGCTGCAGAATATAATCACCATCAAGCACCTCAACAACAAGGTCAATTTAATCAACAAGGACCTAGAGGGTTTAATGGACAATTTAATCAACAAAATCATCAAAATTATAATCAAATGAATGGTCAATGGCATCCGCAATATAATCATCAATCTAGCGGTTATAAACAACCTCAGTTTAAACAACAATCATTCAATCATAATAACAACACATCAAATTCAACATCAGTAAGTAATAGTTCGTCATCAAGTTCAAGCAGCTCTAGCTCATCATCAAGTAGTTCATCTACAACTACATCAACTTCAAAACAAACAACATCATCTACATCTGGTAACTTATACACTGCTGGACAATGTACTTGGTACGTTTATGATAGAACTGGTGGAAAAATCCCTAGTACATGGGGCAATGCGAACAACTGGGCAAGTGCAGCACAATCTTCTGGTTATACTGTAGACAATAGTCCTGAAAAAGGTTCTATCCTACAAACATCTGAAGGTACTTATGGTCACGTGGCTTATGTAGAAAGTGTCGGTAGTGATGGATCCGTTACTGTTTCTGAAATGAACTATTCAGGCGGACCTTATGTAACAGACACTCGTACGATTTCAGCTAGCCAAGCTAAATCTTACAATTATATCCACTTATAAAAGTTTGAATTCGACATATGTTTTTAATAACTGAAAATGTTTAACTGTTTATCTTATAAATAAAAAGAGATTAAAAATGCGATAAATATCCAAAAAACACCCCTGCTAGCCATATGGTTAACAGGGGTGTTTAGTGTATTTAAATTTATAATATTTATCCATACAAATGCACCCCGTAAAGTTAGATTTTAGTCCAACCTTTGGGATGCAACATTATCTCACTTCTTAAATTTCTACGTCTTCTTCTATATTGGCTTCAAATTCATCAAGCAGTTCACGTGCTTCGGCTATCGATTTTGTCTCCATCAATTGGTGCCTCAACTGACTAGCGCCTTTGATACCTCTTACGTATATTTTGAAGAATCTACGTAAGCTTTTGAATTGTTTGGCTTCATCTTTATCATATTTTTGGAATAATGATAAATGTAGTCTTAACAATCCTAATAATTCTTTACTCGTATGTTCACGTGGTTCTTTTTCAAAGGCAAATGGATTGTGGAAAATACCTCTACCAATCATGACACCATCAACGCCATATTTTTCAGCAAGTTCAAGACCTGTTTGTCTGTCTGGAATATCACCATTAATTGTTAATAATGTATTCGGTGCAATTTCATTTCGCAATTGTTTAATGGCTTCGATGAGTTCCCAGTGTGCGTCGACTTTACTCATTTCTTTACGTGTACGAAGATGGATAGAAAGATTTGCGATGTCTTGTTCGAAGACGTGTCTCAACCAATCTCTCCATTCATCAATTTCATAATAACCTAATCTCGTTTTAACACTTACAGGTAATCCGCCTTCTTTAGTCGCTTGAATAATTTCAGCCGCAACTTCAGGTCTTAAAATTAAGCCAGATCCTTTACCTTTTTTAGCAACGTTTGCTACAGGGCAACCCATATTTAAATCAATACCTTTAAAGCCCATCTCTGCTAAACGGACACTTGTTTCGCGGAATTGCTCGGGTTTATCTCCCCATATATGTGCAACCATAGGCTGTTCATCTTCACTAAATGTTAAGCGTCCACGAACACTATGCACGCCTTCAGGATGACAAAAACTCTCTGTGTTTGTAAATTCAGTGAAAAACACATCCGGTCTAGCCGCTTCACTCACGACATGACGAAAGACGATATCCGTCACATCTTCCATAGGAGCTAAAATGAAAAACGGACGTGGTAGTTCACTCCAAAAATTTTCCTTCATAATATATTTAAACCTTCTTATCTATTAGTATCTCGTATTTTTATGCATGATGATATTACCACAAATCATGAACTTATACAAAAGGAATTTAGACAAGTCACCCACTTGATCCAAGTATGTCTAAGGGTAGTCTAAAAATAATATGATTATAAAACAAATGTCTACTCTATTCTATTATTAGTTATACAATTTAACATTTAAAGGCTAATATTCTTATTTCTGAATGCCTATTTTTTTGATCGTAGTTTAAATATCCTTCAAATAAGTTAACCCCTTGATTTTGTAAATAAAACTATATACTTCAACCAATAATATAGACATTTAATGACAATTATTTTGTATTGTCTAAATACTAAGAATTATTTTAAAAATATTATTTTTTTTATTTAGTAGCCTATGTTATTATTTAGTTGCAATATTCAAAAAATTATAGATGGGAGATATTTTTATGAAAACAACTAAAATTTTAGGGGCAACAACTTTAGCAGGAGCATTATTATTTACAGGGGTCGGCGCTACTCATTCAAATGAAGCACACGCTGACACACAAAAGGTTACTTTACCTACACCTGATCAATGGCAAAAACAACATGACCGTTTACTAGAATCACGTCTTGCTGGTCATGGTGGAGAAGGTCGCGGACCTGGTGCAGTAAATAGCTATGACAATAGTTATAATGAGTACGTTCAACATAATTTAGATTATGAAAAGAAATACGGAATGGTTCATTTTGTAATACCTTCAGAAGGTAAAGCTTATTTAAACGGTCAAGATACACAAGGTAATGATCAATCATCTCAAGCTACTGACAATACTGTAGCTGCTCAAAACAACGGACAACAAGCTCAAGCTACTGATAACACAGTAACTCAAGCCAATACTCAAGCACAATCTGAAGCTCAAGCTTTACCAGAAACTGGTGAAACATCTAACACAACTTTAGTTACTATGATTGCAGCAGTAATGTTAGCAGCAGGTGCTTTATTAACATTCAAACGCTTTTCTAAAAATAATAAATAAGTTCATATAGATTAATTTAGAGTACAAAGCATTACTTTGTACTCTTTTTATCCCTGTTCTTTATGTTTTTCATAGTTCATCTGCCATTTTTGGGCGCTAATTTATCTCTTAATATTAAACAAATAATCATTAAAATAATAAAAGGATGTTTTTTATAGTGAAAAGAATTTTAGTAAGTATATTAGGCGCAACATTATTATTAACAGCTTGTAGTACATCACATCAAGACAACGGTCAGTCTAACTCAAGTCACAAAACGAAATCAGACAAACATCAAACTAACGATAGTTCACATCATTCAACTAAAAGTGTTCAACTTAAAGAACTGTTGGACAATCCAAAAGAACAATTAATCGTTACTTTAAAAAATGATAGTGTCCCAAATGAAAAAATATCTAATAATGATTTGATCAAACATCCAAAAGATAGTTTGAAAAAATTCAGTATCACTAATATTGGCTATATTAAAGACGGACAAGGTTACAATTATAGCGACAAAATCAATGATCAAGTAAGTTTTGATCAACTCGTTAGTACTGATGTTTCAGATATTGACCGTAAATTAACTAAGCTAACAGAATATGAGATGAATCATGGCATTAATGATGACCAAAATAAAGTCAACATTAAATACGAGCCTTCTGATTTGAAAACTATTTTATACACTAAAAAAGGTGACGCTCTCAAAGAAGACGTGCAATTAGCCGATTATCAAAGAGAAATGGATATGAGTGGTGACATTAGTGAAGAAAAAACAGATTGGCTATCTAACCATAACAAAATTGATGAAGATGGCTTAAAAAGTAACTTCCCTCAATCGTCAGACTACGAAATCGAGCCATTTGAATATAAAGGTAAAACATTTGCCGGATTTGCGAAATTAACGAGTGATGTTGATAATGACAATCAACCTAAAATTGATCAATATATTTCAGAATTAACATTAGTTGAAGTACCAAAAAATACTAAAGTCACTAAAGATGACAAAGATGACGTAACTAAAGTCATTGATTATAACGATACCGATTCTGGCAAACAAGAGAAAGACAAAGAAGATCATTCATTCGACAATTTATAAACTTCTATGTATAGGCACCATTAATCACTGTATTTATGGTGTCTTTCATTTTATAAATCATTATCTTATTTCATTTTAAAAAACCTGTATTGGGAGGTTAAAAACCATGACGAACTATTTATCTAAATTTATATTTTACGATTAATCATCACTGTGAAATATAAATAAAAATCACAAAAATAAAGAGGAGTGTTTTTAAATGAAAAAATTAACCATATTAGGTGCAACAACATTAGCAGGAACTTTATTATTTACAGGAGTTAATACACATGATGCAAATGCATCTGAATACCAATTAAATGGTAATAACGTTCAATCTATTGCTACATCAGTTTGGCAAAATAATGGTGGCAATCCTGACAGAGTTAAGTTCGACAAAACGCAAGATAAAGGAGACTATTATCTTTTAAATTATCATAATGCTTCTAATGTTGGCGGTGGTGCTATCAGAGTATATAAAGACGGAACTGTAGAAAATGGTTCAGGTCTTTTAGCATCAAACGATGATTCTGATGCTGAATTTTATAAATTAGGTAAATATGATTTTGATAATTCAAAAAGTAATGACCAACAACAAGCGACTGACAATAATGTAGCTACTCAAAACAATAATCAATCAGAAAAAGCGACTGACAATACAGTAAATACTCAACAAAACGATCAACAAACACAAGCTACAAATAGTAATGATGCAACTCAAAGCAATACTCCAGAACAATCTCAAGCGAAAGCATTACCAGAAACAGGACAATCTAATACAACATTCGTTACAACAGTAGCAGCTATTTTATTAGCTGTAGGTTCATTATTAACGTTCAGACGTGTGTCTAAAAACCAATAACAACTAATTAAGGGAGTATCTCAAATCATAGATACTCCCTTTTTTATTATTCATTTGAATCCATATCTATTTCTGTAGTATTTCCACGTTCTAAATCAGCTATAGATTTAGCTAAATGTTTAGCGTTGGCCGGTGATTGTTGTAAGTACAATGTTTCCATGATGGCATTATAATTATTTTCGGAAATCAATACAGCATTATGTTCATTAGTAGTAATAGTCACAAAATCTAAATCAGTATTCACTTTATTTATCAGACTTCTAAAATTTTTTCTAGCATATGAATAAGAAACTACGGTCATAATAAAAACACCTCCGTTTAAATTTATTTTATTATAAATTCAACGAAAGTGTTTCTAATTTATTAATACTATTTAGAGAGAGGACATATAAATATCTTCTCCCCCTATTTCCTTAATAAACCATAATTGATATCTCTATTTAATCTTGATAACGTGACACGACTGTTGCGATACCTTGTCCGCCACCAATACATAATGAAGCAAGTCCTGTTTGTTTGTCCTCGTTTAATTGATGTAAAAGTGTTACTAAAATACGTGCACCTGATGCGCCGATAGGATGACCTAATGCAATTGCGCCACCTTTTGTATTAACTTTGTTTTCAGGTAATTGAAGTTCTTGATTTACAGCTAAGGCTTGTGATGCAAATGCCTCGTTTAACTCAAATACATCAATGTCATCTATTGATTTATTTGTACGTTGTAATACTTTGTTTACCGCTTCAACTGGTCCAATGCCCATAATAGAAGGATCAACACCACTTGTACCGAAACCATCTAACACTGCGATAGGTTTGATGTTTAATTCTTTAGCTTTATCTTCAGTCATCACTAACATCACAGATGCACCGTCATTAATGCCTGAAGCGTTACCTGCAGTCACTGAGCCATCCTTTTTAAAGACTGGTCTTAAATGACTTAATTTATCCGCTGTTGTTCCTTTGCGAACGCCTTCATCTTGAGATACTACTAGAGGTTCACCTTTACGTTGTGGTACTTCAACTGGCACAATCTCTGCGTCAAAAGCGCCACTATTTTGTGCTGCTTCTGCTTTTTGTTGGGATTGAGCTGCAAATTCATCTTGAGCTTCACGACTAATGTTATATTTGTCGACTAAGTTTTCAGCTGTAATACCCATATGATAGTCATTAAAGACGTCCGTTAGACCATCTGCTACCATACTATCGACTAATTTTTGGTCCCCCATTTTAAATCCAAAGCGCGCATTTTTCATTAGCATTGGGGATTGTGACATGCTTTCCATACCGCCTGCGAGTACGACTTCATTATCGCCAGCTAGAATAGATTGATACGCAAGTTGAATAGATTTCAAACCTGATCCACATACTTTATTAACTGTAAATGATGGTACTGTTTCTGGTAAGCCACCTTTCATCGCCGCAATTCGTGCAGGGTTTTGTCCTTGGCCAGCTTGTAAAACATTGCCTAAGATAACTTCATTAATTTCTTTAGGATCGATATTTGTTGTTTTTAAAATGTGTTGTATTAAAGTTGCTCCTAATTCGTAGGCAGGTAGGTCTTTAAATGCACCTCCAAAAACGCCAATTGGTGTACGATATGCTTCAGCTAAAACGATTCTAGACATAAGACATATTCATCTCCTTCTCATTTATATATAGGTATGTCATGTTTTCATCATTAATGAATAAATCAACGTTTCCTCACCCATAACATCATGGATAAATCACTCATCAATTGAGTTAACATGAAAAGTTAGTGACTAAATTTTTATTTACTCATTGTTGACATTTTACCAAAATCTTATTCACATTTACCAGAAAGAGCCTATTAACAAGCATCATTATTTTAAATTAAAACAATAATTAAAAATGAAACACTAGAAAATTCATATAGTTCTTTAAAATGATTAAAATAGTATTCAGTATTTAAAAATAAATCTATAGACTAATACGACATATTTATAGCGAGACTCCCGAGGGAACCGTACTAGTTGTAGACCCTAGAAATATTCACGGGTTTATCTGTGTAGTATTTCCGGCTGAAACTGTGCCCTGGGAGGAGAGTCGATTTAAAACAGTACATAAAAAATAAACCAACTAAAGTTGGGGGCTTTAGTTGGTTTTATATGTTGGTCTGTTTATATTTTATATTTTTTAGCTTACATTATACCTCTTCGTTAAGGTTTGGGTTTAAGTTCGATTATGATTTATAACCGAAATCTGGAATATTATGCCAACGCTCTTTAAAGTAATGTGCGATAGCTTTTGGCTTACGATCACGAGTGAAGATACCTTTTTTATTACCTTGAACACGGATAATACCATTTGATGTTTCAAAATCAGCAAAGTTCCATGTTTGTTCACCAATAAATTGAGGATATTGATCCATCACTTCATGATTGGCTTTATAGTATCTTAATTGATATTCTTCTGTAAACATTTGATCATCAATCGCATGCATACCTGCAACTGTATCAGCGCCATACTCTGTAAACATAATTGGTTTATTAGGTTGACGCTTAGACCACTCAGATAATTCTTTATCCAATGCTTCTTTAGCACTTTCTAAATCACCTGATTGTGTATACCAACCGTAATATCTATTGAGACAAAGTACATCAACTAAATCTTGTACTTCACAAACATCTGGTTGCGCCATTAGAATTGTAACAATTGTCACTGGTCTATTTTGTGGATCTTTTTCTCTTGCTAGGTTAATAAATGGTTCAAAGTATTCTTTCGCACCTTTTTCATTAGAAGCTGGTTCATTCGCAATAGACCACATTACTACACATGCGTGATTTTTATCTCTTTCAATTAATCCTTCAATCACTTCTTTGTGCGCTTGATGTGTTTGAATATCTTTCCACGTATCTTGTTGTTCGGCATCACCAATAAGTTCGACTGCGAAGTTAAGATGAATACCAACACCAGTTGTTTCATCAATCACAACAATACCTTGTTCATCAGCTAGACGCATCATTTCCTCTGAATAAGGATAGTGTGATGTTCTAAATGAGTTTGCGCCAATCCATTTCATCAAGTTAATATCCATCACATTAGCTGATTCATTTAAGCCACGTCCATTATAAAAAGTATCTTCGTGTTTACCGAATCCTTTAAAGTAAAATGGCTTATTATTAATTAAGAATTGACCGTTTTTCACTTCAACTGAACGAATACCAAAACGTTCAGTATAAATATCCACGCACTCAGTACCATTTAATAATTCTACTTTCATATTGTATAAATAAGCATTCAATGGTTCCCATAGACGTGGATTTTCAATAGTAATCTGACCTTCAGTACCCTCATGTTCAGCGACTACTGTTCCTTCTTCATCTAAAACAGTTACTTTAACTTTGTCGATTTGATCACCGTGTTGTTGTGTGCTCACTTTGTAATTCACAATACTTTGTGATTCACTTTTTACTTCAGGATTAATAACAATGTTCTCAATATAAGTTTGAGGTGTTGAATAAATTTTCACTGGGCGATGAATACCTGAGTAGTTAAAGAAGTCAAAGTTAGGTACATTGACAGGTGTCACATTGCCGTCTTTATCTGTACGTTCACTATAGTTTCCTACAGGTAATGTACTGTGTGTCAGAACATTGTTCACAACAACTGTTAAACGGTGTGCACCAACAGTAGCGATATCAGAAATATCCGCTTCAAATGGTAAGAATCCACCTGAATGTGTCACGACTTCTTGACCATCGATATAAACTTTAGCATGATGTGTCACAGAGCCGAATCTTAATACAATGCGTTCACCTTTTAGATGTTTAGGAATAATGATGTCGCGTTCATAACATACATCACCTACGTGAGTTCTAATAGTTTGAATCACACCTTGATCATTAAATGAACCGGGAACAGCCATTACCTCATCTGTATCTAAAGGTTGGCTTACATCAATTTTCTCTTGATGCTGAATTAATTTAAATTTCCATGTTCCACATAAATCAAGTAGTTGTCTTGTTTCTGTAAATATTGGATATAACAACTTAAGCTCCTCCTATTCATTAAACACCAGAATATGCGTTAAATCCTCCATCAATCGGTAATACTACACCATTTATAAAGCTAGATGCTTCTTCGCTTACTAGGAATAATAATGCACCAATAAGTTCTTCTGGTTTACCAAAGCGCTCCATAGGTGTCGCATTGATGATTTTTCTAGAGCGATCAGTGTAACTTCCGTCTTCATTTAATAATAATGCTTCATTTTGTTTTGTTAATAAAAATCCTGGTGCAATCGCATTGACGCGAATATTAGTTTTAGAGAAGTAAACACTTAACCATTGTGTAAAGTTACTAATTGCTGCTTTAGCACCACTATAACCAGGAATTTTAGTTAATGGTGTAAATGCGTTCATAGATGAAATGTTGATAATTGATGCTTCTTCTTTATCTAACATATCAGTTGCGAATACTTGTGAAGGAATAAATGTACCTAAGAAGTTAAGATCCATCACAAATCCTACGCTCTTTTCATCTAAGTCGAAGAATGTCTTACCTTCTTGATCAAGTTGGCCTTCAAAACGTTCATCATCAGTTGTACCTTTTGGAGAATTTCCGCCAGCGCCATTGATTAAAATATCAACGCTACCGAAAGCTTCATTAACTTCTTGTTTTACTCTTTCCATGTCCGCTTTTTTAGTGACGTCTCCTAAAAATACTTTAGATTCTCCACCTAATGCTTTGATTTGATCAACTAAACCATTATTATCATCTGCAATTCCAACCATAGCGACTTTAGCGCCACTTTGTGCTAATGCTGTTGACATCGCACTTCCAAGTACGCCTGTTCCGCCTGTAATTACTACTACTTTGTTAGTTAAATCTATATTGAAAGGTAATTTCATAAATTGATTTCTCCTTTAGTTTATTTGTTAGTTTTACTAACTGCTTCATATAACCCATTTAAATATGTTGCACCTAAGGCACGGTCATACAATCCATAACCTGGTTTACCTGTTTCGCCCCATATCATACGTCCATGGTCAGGTCTAATTGGTCCTTCATATCCGAAATCATACATTGCTTGAACGACTTCATACATATCAATAGATCCATCTTCAGATAAATGACCAGATTCTTGGAATGATTTGTCACCAATTAATTTAACATTACGTGCATGTACAAAATGAACACGGTCTTTTTGGCCGAAATAACGTAACATATCTACAAAGTCATTTTTTCTATCTGCACCTAAAGAACCAGAACACATTGTTAATCCATTACTTCTAGAATCATATAAGTTAATGAATCGTTCTAAGTTTTCTTTGTTAGTGATGATACGTGGTAAGCCAAAGATATTCCAAGGTGGATCGTCCGGATGTATCGCCATTAGAACGTCTTCCTCTTCAGCAACCGGAATGACTTTTTGAATAAAGTAATTTAAGTTTTCCCATAATTTTTCTTCATCCACTTGTTTATAATCTTCAAATAATTGATTTAAGTCTTCTTTTGTATAACTTGAATCCCAACCAGGTAATGATAATTCACCACTTAGTGGATTCATTTTTTCAACATCTTTCTCATCATAAATTACGCATGTAGATCCATCGTCTAAGCGATAATCTAGTTGAGATCTTGTCCAGTCAAATACTGGCATAAAGTTATAACATACTGTGTTAATACCAACTTGTCCTAAATTACGTAAAGTTTGGCAATAATTTTCAATATATTTATCTCTTGTCGGTTTACCTAATTTAATATCTTCATGTACTGGGACACTTTCAATTACAGATATTTCCATACCTGCATCTTCTACTTCTTGTTTTAATGCTTTGATTTTATCTAATGGCCATACTTCTCCAACTGGCACATCGTATATCGCAGTTACAATACCTTTCATCCCTGGTATTTGTTTAATATATTCTAAGCTAATGGGATCATCTTTCCCATACCATCTAAATGACATTTTCATAGTATTGTCCTCCTAAATAAGTTTGAAATAATGATATGCATTGTTATAACAGATGTTCTCAATCATTCGTTGTAACAATTGATCATCATTTGGAATTTCACCTTTTTCTACTAAATCACCAATAAATGTAGATAAAATTCGTCTAAAGTAATCATGTCTTGAGTATGAAATAAAGCTTCTTGAATCAGTTAGCATACCTACGAAATGCATTAACAATCCTTGGTCTGCTAATGATGACATTTGGCGTAACATACCTCGTTTTGTATCATTAAACCACCAACCAGCACCGTGTTGAACTTTACTTTGAATGCCAGGTTCAGTTTGGAAGTTTGCAATCGTAGAACCTACAATATCGTTATAAATTGGGTTTAAATTATATAAAATCGTTTTTGGTAAATGATTACCTTGTTCCATCATGTCTAACGTTGCGTTTAAATGATACGCTAAGTTGTCTTGATCTCGGATAGAATCAAATCCAGCATCTCTACCCACTTGTTCAAACATTTTAGTATTGTTATTTCGGATAGCGCCAAAGTGAATTTGCATTACCCAACCATGTTCATGATAGGCTTTACTTAATTCGTTCAAAATAAATGTTTGGAATTGGAATGCTTCACATTTTGAAACGTCTTCATTATTTATAGCCTTATTGAAGATTGCTTCAATATCTTGTGTTGTATAACTTTCAAAATGTATTTCTTCTAAACCATGGTCAGCAAGACGTCCGCCTTTGTCATGGAAGTATTGAATACGTTGATTTAACGCATCTACAAATTGAGATGGATTATCTATTTTATGTGTTAAGCCTTCTAATTTTTGTATTAAATCAGTAAATGCTTTGTCACCAACTTTGAACACATCATCAGGTCTAAACGCTGGTAAGACTACAGTTTTAAAATCGTTTTGTTCTTTAATTTCATCATGATATTTTAAGTCATCTGTTGGGTTATCAGTTGTACAAATCAAATTAACATTTGAATTAGTGATTAATGATTGTGTCGTCACGTTATGTTCTTTTAAATAATCATTTGCTCGGTGATAAATCTCTTCAGCATTGTCACTTGTTAATAAGTCTTCAATTTCAAAGTACATTTTTAATTCTAATTGTGACCAGTGATATAGTGGATTACCAATTGAATTTTCTAATGCTTCAGCCCACTTTTTAAATTTCTCAAGTGGTTCAGCGTCTCCAGTAATGTATCTTTCTTCAATACCTTGTGCACGCATTGCACGCCATTTATAATGGTCACCACTTAACCATAAGTCAGCAATATTATCGCATTTAACATTATCACTAATTTGTTTTGGATCTAGGTGACAATGATAGTCGTAAATCGGCATTTCTTTCGCGAAATCATGATACAAGTGTTTAGCTGTTTCATTTTCTAGCATAAAGTCTTCGTTAATAAAAGCCATGCTCATTTCACTCCTTATATTTCTTCTCTTAATGCAAGTTCTTTAACAATTTGTTTATGTCGTTTATCTGTTAATGGATACCATATGAAGAAGATAATTAATGCAAGTAAACAAGCCACTGCCGGTACTGCGAAGAATAATATTTTAAGACCTTGAATTGTACCAGCTGATTGTTCTACATTTGGTTTGTATCCTATTAATGTTAAAGCTAAACCAGGTACAAATCCTGCAAGTGCTTGTGATACTTTTCTTGTGAAACTGTAACTAGAATACGTAATACCTTCAGAACGTAATCCAAATTTCCATTGTCCGTATTCCACAACGTCAGCAATGAATGCCCAAATAACAGTGTTTGGAATAACTAAGAAGAATTGTGCAATAGTATTCATTACTAAGAACATGATGTGGTTTTCACTAAATAATAGGAAATTTATAGATTCGAATACTACAAAACCACCAATACCGATAAGTGCTGTTGCTTTTTTACCCATTTTTTTACTAATAAGTGTTGTTGCATATAATGCAGGTAATAATACAACAAAGTTCAATGTACTTACTAAACCTACTAAATTAGGTTCATCTAATACATATTTAAAGTAGTAAAGCTGACAAGATTGAATTAAGAACATTGACATGATTGTTAATAATGTAAAGATTGCTAATACTGCAAATGCTTCGTTTTTCACTAAGTTAAAGAATGCTTTTTTATTAAGACCTTTTTCTTTAGGACGTTCAACAACGTGACGTTCTTTAACACCTTTATAGCAAATCAAATGGAATATAACACCGAATACTGCTAATCCAGCAACAACTACTGGATAACCTATAGCATGGTTATCAAATTTTGATACTAATGGTATAACGACAATTCCTGCTATAAATAATGCACTTTGTGAACCTAAGTTTCTAAATACAGACAATTGTGTTCTATCATCTGAGTTCATTGTCATAGCAGCAGATAATGAACCGTAAGGAATGTTAACAACTGAATATGCGGCATTGAATAGTAAGTATGTAGCAAATGCCCACACTACTTTTCCTGTATAACTAAAATCGGGTGCAGTAAATGATAAGACCGTTACAATTGCTAATGGTACAGTTCCATATAAAATAAATGGTTTGAATTTACCTTTGGGACCAATATTACGTCGTGAGTCGACGATAGTACCTACACCAGTATCAACAAATGCATCAAATATCTTTGCTACCAAAAATACAAGACCACCATAAAATGCTGAAATACCTAAAATATCTGTAAAGAACATCATTAAATAAATTTGTCCCATGTCAAACATCATACCGTTACCTAAGTCACCAAAACCGTATGATAACTTTTCTTTAAATCCTAAAGCAGGTTCTGCAATATGATTAAGTTTTTTAACTTTTCTACTTTCTCTTTTTTCAACTGTGTCTCCCATAATCGTGCCTTCTTTCTATCTATTAATGTCTCGGTTACTTTGAATAGACGCGTAAATATTTTCTAGACTTGCATAACTAAAATCACCAAATATATTGTGTTTATAGCTCATGTTATAAATTCCAAATTCAACAATTTTTGCTAAATTCCATTTCTGCATAATCCCATAAATGACACCTACGCTAAATGCATCCCCAGTTCCTAATCTATCCAATATATCGACATCTATAGGATCAGTTTTTACTATCTGATTCTGTGTAGATAGAAATCCTTGTAAGCGGTTTCTTTTATGGCTAAAAATTTTTCTCTGTACAAACGCAATATATTTAATATTGTATTTATCGTGAATTTGTTCTAAATATGGTTGTATTTCCTCAATGTCAGCCATTCTATCTAATCCATCTTTTTGGTCATGTCCTTCATTGTCTGGCAAAGCAATTGGTTCATAACCGAAGACTAAATCCACATCATATAATATGTCTGACATTTCTTTTCTAGCTGTTTCAAAATCCCATAAAGCAGCTCTAAAATTCAAATCGCAACTTACAAATAGACCTAGCTTTTTGGCTACTTTTACAGCTTTTTTCAAAAATTGTAATAGCTCGTTATTCAAACCAGCTGTAATACCTGTTATGTGGAACCAATCATGTCCCTTTAGTATTACTTCGATATCATCATCACGATGATAAAATTGACTAAATGTACTCATTTGACGATCATAGATAAGTCGATGTGCGCGTTGTGCATATCCACTTTCAGTAAAATAGAGTCCTAACCTTCCTTCTGCTTGGCTAACATGCTTTGTATCAACGTTATACCGTTTTAAATTTTGAATGATTTGGTTTCCTAAATCATTGTTAGGTACAGCGCTAATCATCGCAGTATCAATGCCTAATCCTGATAATCCAATGGCGACGTTCATTTCTGCGCCACCGTAGTACGTATCAAATGATTGAGCTTGATTGAAGGTTTGATGATTCGGTGTGCTTAATCGCATTAAAATTTCGCCAAATGTGATGAATGACATCTCATCACCCTCTTATTTTTTTGAATTTTTCGACAAATTTTTGTGTGTTTTCTTTGATAACTGAATCGTTACCGTCTTTGGAACCTTTCATTAATGCACTACCAATTCCAACTGCATACGCACCTTTTTGATACCAGTCTTCCATGTTATCTAATGACACGCCACCAGATGGCATTAATTCAATATGTGGAATAGGTCCATGTATATTTTTAATAAAATTAGCTCCTAATAAATCTCCAGGGAATAATTTCACTAAATCAACACCTGTTTCCATTGCTTGAACAATTTCTGTGACTGATCCACAACCTGGTAAATATGGTATTGAATAACGGTTACACATTTTAGCAATTTCAGGATCAAAGTGTGGACTAACTACATATTCTGCTCCATTTAAAATAGCTAATCGAGCGGTAGTACTATCTAAAACTGTACCTGCACCAATCACTACATCGTCATGTGTTTGATGTTGATTTAAATATTGAATAACTTCTTCAGCTTGTGGTGTTGTGAAGGTAATTTCGATATTATAAATACCGCCTTCTATCATTTGATTTACAGCTGCGATCGCATCATCTTTACTTTTACCTCTTACAACAGCTACAAGGTAATTTTCATGTAAACGATTTAATATCTCTGCTTTTTTCATTTACTCAGCTCCTTGCTATTTAAAAAGTTTTTTTCTTCGCCAACCCAACTTCATTATATTTCCAAATGAGAAAACGTCAATTCAGTGTAAGTTACTAGGAATTAACAAAAAATAAAAACCCTCTCATCCAATCTTTAAAAAGAGTTGGTATCAAAGGGTTTTTAAAATATGCTCATTTTCAGTGTGAATTCAGTGAGCGACATATTTCGTAGCACTCATTTATCTTTAAAAAGCATGTTTTTATATGATTTTTTGTAATTTTTTTAAGTCTTTTATAAAATTTTGACATCATTTTCAGAAAAATCAACTATTTTTAAATTTTTCCTTGGCTTTAGCTAGTGAAAAATAAAAATGAATGATAGTTTTAACATGTAATGTAAAAGTTAAAGAAAAACATAAACATTTACGTTATGTAACTTTTTCATCGTTTTCGTCATTGTGAGATTTTTTATATTCTAAGGGCGCAAGTTGATACTGCTCTTTAAAACATTTTGAAAAATAGCCTTGTTGTTTAAAACCTACATAGTTTGCTATTTCTTCAATTGTCATAGGCGTATTAATTAATAATTCTCGCCCCTTCTCAACACGTACCTTCATAATATATTGAGACATAGACTGTCCCGTTTCTTTCTTAAATAATCTTGAAAGATATGACGGCGCCAACCCAACTAAATCAGCCAATTCTTCTAGATGTATCGGGTGGTCTAAGTTAATTTTTATATGCTGAATAACGGTGTTGATATTAGAACTATAATTTAAAGATCTTACATTTAATGCCGCACGCGCATAATCATAAATCATTTGTTTCGTAAGCACACCTAATGTTTCGACATCCTGAGCATCATCAATTTTAGCAGCATAATATGCTGACAGTTCATTGATGATGAGTAAATTCACTTCTGCTTTTTCTATACTTTTACGACATAGCGTATTAAGCAGATAGGCTTTGTATTTATGATTTAATAAATCATCTTTGACACGTCTAATACCGGAAACCGAAACTACCATCACAGAATATAAATTTAATGCTTCATCGACATTGCCGTTTTGAATAGCTGTAAGCATCTTATTCTCAATGTCATAAGCTGTTTTGATTCTGTTAAATGTATCTTCATATTGCTCTTTATCATGTGCATGTGATTCAGGATTACGATGAAAACTAAAATCTATTTTTTCAACTTTATAATGTACATTTCTATTTTTCAAATATCGTACTGTTAAATGAGCCATCTTTAACGCTTGGCTATATTGACATACTGGTATTTGCAAAAGGTATTGTTTTAATATTGATAATTTAGAATATTTAATTTGTACTTGTTGTAACATCTCATGGCACCTTTTTTCATTAGGTCTCTGATGTAAAAACGGACCAAGAATGACAACTCGATTATACTTTCTATACTTAAATAATAAAAAATTAACATCAAATTGGTTCACATAATGATAAATACAATCACTTTTCATATCTTCCAAAAGTTTCTTTAACTCTAATTTGTATTTTTTACTTTTAGTATTGGTAAAAGGAGACTTTAAGTGGTTGCTAACATTTTTTAAATCTAATAAATCATAATGATTTATATCAACCATTAATAATTCAAACGCATGTACTTTTAAAACATCAAAAATTTGTTGATTCAACATAATAAACACCTTCACTTAAGACTATAAAAAGAATGGAAAGGATTGAAAAATTTGAATTATTCACTAGAACATTTTCAACCTCAACATGACTATCTCATTTGTGTAGATTCTGATGGTTGCGGTATGGATACAATGACAATTAAACATGAACGTGCTTTTGGTCCAGCTCTACTTGATATTTGGAACTTGGACGATATAAAAGACGAAGTACTAGAACGTTGGAACCAATTTAACCTATATGAAATCACACGAGGTATTAATCGATTTCAAGGTCTGGAAAAAATGCTCACAGAATTACATGAGCAAGGTCGTACAGTTGACGGCTATCAAGACATTAAAGAATGGGTAGACAACACTTCAACATTTTCTAATCCTCAATTAGAACAAGATATGAAAGCGTATCCAGAAAAGAAAGGACTACGCTTAGCTTTAGATTGGTCTAATCGAGTAAATGAATTAATCGTGAAATTACCTAGTATAGGTCCATTTGATAATGTACATTCTGCTTTGAAACATGCACATAAAGATGCAGATATTGTTATTGTATCATCTGCCAATTTAAAAGCAGTAGAAACTGAATGGACAGAGCATGAACTTACACCATTTCTTTCAAGTATATTTGCGCAAGAAGCAGGCACTAAAAAGCATTGTATTAACCAACTAAAACCATTTTACAAATCTGGCCATATTTTAGTATTAGGAGATGCCAGAGGAGATTTACAAGCAGCTCAAGACAATCATGTTCATTTTTATCCAATATTAGCGGGACATGAAGCACAATCTTGGTATGACCTAGATCATACTTATATCGATTTATTTACTAATAATCAGTTTGATAATACTATTCAAGACCATGTAATTCAACAATTTTATAATAATTTTGACTAAGGAGTGGCTTATTTATGGTAAAAGTAGATCTAAAATCTAAACCTTATAATCTTAACGATCAACAAATTCAATGGGTAGAAAATACACTATCAGAACTCACAGATGAAGAAAAAATTGGTCAATTATTTTTCAATTTATTCTTTTTAGAAGACGATGCAAACTTTAATGATAATGAATTAACAAATAAAGATATTCTTGATAAATATCATATTGGAGGCGCAAGATTCCAAGGTGGCAATGGACAACAAGTACAACACTTACTTAACGATTTACAACATAACAGTAAAATTCCGTTACTCATCGCTGCAAATTGTGATTCAGGTGGCAATGGCGCTTGTAAAGACGGTACTTACATTGCTTCTGCAGCTCAATGTGAAGCAGCTCAAGATACTAAAGTTGCATATAATGCAGGATATGTTTCTGGGCAAGAATCTAGTGCATTAGGTGTAAATATCAACTTTGACCCTTGTGTTGATATTCTTGAAAATTGGAGAAACACTATCGTTAATACTCGCGCATACGGAACAAATGCTGACACTGTAATTAAATATACAAATGCCTTTATCGAAGGCTTTAACCAAACAAAAGATATGATTACATGTATCAAACATTTCCCAGGTGATGGCACAGAAGAACGAGATCAACACCTTGTTTTAGGCGTAAATGAAATGACTCCAGACGAATGGGATCAAAGTTTCCGTAAAGTATATGCTAATCACATTGATAATGGCGTTGAAATGATTATGTCTGGTCATATCGCACTACCTCACTACTCTAAAAAATTAAACCCAGCTTTAAATGATGAAGACATTTTACCAGCAACATTATCTAAAGAACTAATTACAGATTTATTGAAAGACGATTTAAACTTTAACGGACTTGTTGTAACTGATGCGAGTCATATGTTAGGTATGACAGCTGCAATGAAACGTGAAGATTATGTACCTCAAGCCATTGCTGCTGGTTGTGACATGTTCTTATTCTTTAACGATATTGAAGAAGATTTTAATTTCATGCTTAATGGTTATAAAAACGGCGTTATTACTGACGAACGTTTAAATGATGCTGTAAGACGTATTCTTGGATTAAAAGCAAAAATTAATCTACATGAAAAACAAGCTAATAACACTTTAGAAAAAGATGAAAAAGCATTAGAAGTTGTTGGTTGTGATAAACATATTGAAATGCAAAAAGAAGCAGCTGATTTAGGTATTACACTAGTGAAAAATACACTTAACCAATTACCTATTCGACCTGAAACACATAAAAACATTCGTCTTTATGTTATTGAAGGTGAAAAAAATGGATTGTACAAATCTGATGACTCACTTACAGATAATTTAGTAGATATCTTAGAAAAACGAGGCTTTAATGTAACAGTAAACGATGGTTCAACACGTATTAAAGGTAAAACTTTAGAATATCGTGATGAAGTTGATGCTGCTTTAGTATTTGCCAATATTGTAGGTTACGCAGCTGAAAACAACTACCGTATCCGTTGGTCAACTGCTATGAGTAATGAAATTCCTTGGTATGTACATGAAGTACCAACAGTATTCACTTCACTTAACTTCACAACTCATTTACATGACGCAACAATGGTTAAAGCATATATCAATGCTTATCATTCAAATCAAATCAGTTTAGAAACAGTGGTAGATAAAATCATGGGAGAATCAGACTTTAAAGGCGTACCAAACGACCTAGTTTGGACAAATAAATGGCAAGCTAAATTATAGAAGTTAGTGGTATTTCTGCTTAATATGCTTGTTATAGAACAAAAAACAGTATAAGAATAAACCCTAGAAAAATAGCCAGTAAATGAGTTTTATAAATTCATTTACTGGCTTCTTTATTTATAATACTTCGTATTATTGGCTCCCTATGCCCAACCTGCTTTGCTTGTAGAAACTGGATAAACCAGTTTCTTTGTGTTGGGTCCCTTCTTAGGGGACAGCTTCAGCCAGAAATACTACAAAGATAAATCTGTGAGGATTTCTAGGTCTTCAGCTTGTCCTGTTCCCTCAAGAGTCTCGCCAAAATGCTCCGTATTTATATGTAAATTGAAATTAAAAGATGCTCCAAGATAAAATCCTTTGTCCAATTTGTACATAAATGATATGTCACAACACCTTAATGAAATCCATGAAACAACTACTTTTATTTTTGGAGATTGAATTTATAGAAATTAAAAAGTCTAATTAATTTATTTCATGATTTAGTAACGAATCTAGTTTGGGCTTTTGTTGTTTTAATGAAGTTTGGCTTAAATCTATAAAGTGGGATTTCTGCCACTGTTGTGTTTTAAAGGCCGTAGTATTTAAATCTGTATCCCAAGTTGGATACACACGAAATGCCATCTTACCATTATGCTTTATGTCGCTTAAGATACCTTTGGTTAAAAGCGTCTTCTTATCAAAAACAAACATGCCGTTAAGTTCCTGATCAAAAATGTGAATAATTAAATAGTCACTCATTTTATCAAAATGTATAGGTATATTTTGATGATTTTTATCTTTCTCCCACAGAGTTACAAAATAACCCTTTTTCTTTGGTGTCTTTTTGCCCAATCTACTTTTAATACGATATTGAAACAATTCAAATTCCATCGCTTCATATTCTTGATTCCACTCTTCGGCTTGAACTGTATTTACTATTTTAGTTTGATAAATATTTTCCAATTCTTGCAATGGTGTTATTGACTGAAATGATTCAAGATTTTTTGCCATTTGCTTTACCTCAAAAATTTTATTAAGAATTAAAAATAAGCTAAAATAATTATGAATACATATACTTAATAATTCAAGAGGTGGAAAATGTATCCTAATGATATTATTCAAAAAGCAAGTCACAATTTAAGAAGATACGAAGATGCTATCAAAGCAGCTCAAAAAGCACAAAATTTATTACAAAATAATATGTATATACTGGAGCATTTACCATTAGATGCCTTACAAAGAACATCTCAAGTTATTAACAAAGTATGGCAAAATACAACTGAAGTTATCAAACAATTAGATGAAGAAGCTATAGAAACATTTAAATATTACGAATTACCCATACATTACTCAATGGATCTTGAATTTATTGAGTCTTTAGTTGATAAGTATAAAAATAATGTGAGTACAGAAGAAATAAATAAATATTTTTCTAATTATTTTGATGATTACCTACTAAATAAAATACAAAATCATTGGAACAATTCGGTTTTTTTACATAAAAGAACTAATTTATTTGAACAAGTTATTAGTGGATATCAATATAATCTATACGGCTTAGTGGTAACAACAGTTACTACTCAAATAGAAGGAATTATATCAGATAAACTTGAATTAGATAAAATAGGTAAGTTCAGATTTAATGAAAAACATCTAAATCAAAACTTTAAATATGATACTTTAAAATTAAAAATTATAATTGAAGCAATGTTTTGTGTAATTGGATTTAGTGATAAAATCACTAGAAATTTTTACATCGATAGAGTGGTAAGTAACAAAATAACGAAAACAATCGCCATTCTATAGCACATGGTGCTATATTTGATCACTTAAGTAACATACACGCAATTAAAGCTATAGTTATATTTGATGCTATTTTGTCACGTTTAGAGGAGTTCAAAACAAAAGAGGAATTAGAAGACATGATTCACCGAGTTGCAAAAAATAAAGTAAATAATTAAGGATTAATTAAAATCAAAAAGCTCTTCTAAGATGCTATAGACGTAAGAAATAGTATATTTGAAATATCGTTAAGAAAAATTTTAAAAAGAAGTAGTAAGATATACTATTAATAATTAAAGAGAGTAAAATGAGCGGTAATGATAATATATTTTGTAAAGTTTGTATGACTACTCTTTCTAATTGGAGAACCAAAAATGAAAATTGTTCAATAAACATATAAATTTCTGACTGTCTTCAACTTGATTTGTATATTCTACAAAAGGTAACCATTCTGCTAAATACGCTCGTGATTGATCTATAAGTTTAAAAAGTGCATCCGCTTCTCTTGTTTCTAATATTTTTAAAGTCACTTCATCGTTTACCTTAAATCCAAACATGCTTTACACCCCATTTACATTATTGTCACACAATTCTGTTAATTATCAACATTTTAACATATGCTGTGGATAACTCAAATCATATCTCAAAGCCTTGATATAACAGTATTCCAAAGAATGCCTATCAAAATCTATCCACAACCGTACCAATTATCCACGCCTATAAAAAATCTCCATAATCAATTCATTGTTTACATAAAAATGAATCAACTATGGAGATCGTTAACATTTAATTTGGAAAAGTACCTGGATTAAATCCACCTTCCCATTTACTAATAGGCCAATATCTAAACATCACTTTTCCTACGATTTGCTTTTTATCAATTAGCCCAACGTCATATCTACTATCTATACTGTTTTGTCTATTATCACCTAACACTAGATATTTACCTTTAGGAATCTTGGCATGACCTTGAGCACCTTTAAGCGTTTTAGAATTAAAATCTTCTGTTAAATACTTGCCTACTTTATTCTTTTTATTTTCTTTCAAATAAGGCTCTTTTATTTTTTATCATTTATATACAGTTGATCTTTTTTATATTTAACAGTATCTCCAGGTTTACCAATTAACCGTTTAATATAATCTTTTTTAGCAGTAGCGTGAAAAATAATAACATCCCCTGAATCAATATGATTCAATGTTTTCGAAATTTTACTCACTATGACTTTATCTCTATCTTCAAATGTAGGGTGCATTGATTCTCCCGATACCGTATATGAAGTACCGATAAATACAGTTAGAATGATAGCTATGATAATACCTGTCGCTAAGGCAATAATCCACTCAACTAATTCTTTTCCCATATAAGCTCTCCTCCCATTTATTAATCACTATTCTACAACACCATTTTTTATTTTAATGTGCTGTCCTTTTTGCACTTTATCGTACTGTTTTTTAGGTAAAACAACAATACGTTTACCTTGTTTAGTATCAACTGTGACGGTATATAATTTTTCTCCATCTTTCATTTGATGCTTCAACATGTTCATTTGATATTGAATATTATTTTTCTTTTCTTGGTTAGTATGAGATGCAGATGAAAAACAGTATAAAAATAGCCAGTTGTTATAATATGATGTCGACATAAACTGTGATTGATATGGTGCACTTGAACTATATGGCCGTCTTGGGCTTACCAATGATTTAGTACTTGAATTATTTTTATAATGTTTGCCTTGCATTGATTTAGAATGACTAGATTTAGTTGCTTGTTGTGATGCACGTTGACTTGATTGTTGTGCAGCTCGTGACGCATTAGAGGCACTAGACCTACTCATAGATGAGCTAGATGACGTAGATGAAGCTCCTCTTGAAGATGCTGATGATGAACTACTTGAAGACGAACTACTCGAGCTACTTGAACTCGAACCTCCAGATGATGTTGCTGCATCTAATTGGGTAGAAAATCCAAATACTATAGCAGTTACGAACGCAATTGTAGTTAAACTAAGTTTATAAATTAATCGCTTCATGATTTCACCCCTAATTATTTAGACACTTCATCTTTAGAAACTGCTTTACCTTCTGTTTCATCATCACCGTACATCATATATGGTGGACGATATACATGAATCTTCTTACCGTCTTTAACGATATATGGTTTCTTGTTACCATCACTTAATATATGTTCGTAGACATGGTCTAAGCTTGTCTTTTCTAAATGAGATTTCCCTTTTTTGTCTTTATATTTAATTTCAACATTTGGTGTATCTTCATCACCATCATTTAAAACTTCATAATATTCGTATTCATATTTATTAGATTTTTGACTTTCCTTAGAAGGTTCCTTTTGCTCTCCATTACCTCCACATGCTGCTAATGTTAGACTTAGCAATAACACACTTAATAATAATAAAATCTTTTTCATTTACAAATACTCCTTTTAAATTAAATTTTCACATGTAAAATCAATTAATTCTATCATTACATAACTTAATTATTTATTTCAATTATATTTACAAAAACTAAACTTTTATTTTTTATTATTAGTTAATCCTCTATAAAATTTCACTATCCCTCCCTCTTATATCTAACCTTTCAATGCTGTAAGTTTGGTAGCGTATTTTGTAAGTTTAGATAAAGGCTGGAATATCTTATTACTCCTAAAATTAAGATATAAGCAATAAGGAGTGATAACATGTCAATTTTACAAGTCGATCATTTATCAAAAATTTATGGTAAGAAAAAGCAATATCAAGCATTGAATGATATTAATTTTTCAGTTGAAAAGGGAGAATTTGTAGCAATAATGGGGCCTTCAGGGTCTGGTAAAACAACATTGCTCAATGTTCTAAGTTCGATTGATACAATTTCAAGCGGCTCAGTCATTGTTGACGGTCACAATATTAGTCAATTAAAGAATAAACAACTTGCACAATATCGTAAAAAGTCATTAGGATTTATTTTCCAAGATTACAGTGTATTACCAACTCTCACGGTTAAAGAAAACATTATGCTACCTTTATCAGTTCAGCATTACGACAAAAAAGAAATGGAACAATCTTATCAAGAAGTCACTGAAGCATTAGGTATTCATGACCTGGGAAATAAATACCCAAGTGAAATATCAGGAGGTCAACAACAACGAACAGCCGCTGCCAGAGCATTTGTGCATAAACCGAAGATTATTTTTGCCGACGAACCAACTGGTGCATTAGATTCGAAAAGTGCGAAAGATTTACTCAACCGTCTTGAAGAAATGAATCGTACATTCCAATCAACAATTATTATGGTCACACATGATCCAGTCGCAGCGAGCTTTGCCAAACGTGTCATTATGTTAAAAGACGGACATATTCATTCTGAAATAAACCAAGAAGAAGATTCTAAACAAGATTTTTATCAAAACATTATTCAACTGCAATCTTCTTTGGGTGGTGTAGCGAATGTCATTTAATCAAATTACACTCAAAAATTTAAAAATGAATATAAAACATTATGGTATGTATTTATTTTCATTGTTATTGAGTATCATATTATATTTTAGTTTTACGACATTACAGTTCACTGACAGTATTAATAACGATCAGTCTTTAGCTATTATTCGAAAAGGTGCATCAGTCGGCTCAATATTTTTATTTATTATGATTGTGATTTTCTTAATGTATGCCAACCACCTATTTATTAAAAGACGTACTCAAGAATTTGCCTTATTTCAGTTGATAGGTCTCACTAGAAATAATATTTTAAGAATGCTTTGTGTTGAACAAATCGCTATTTTTGTAATAACTGGATTATTGGGCATCGTTTTAGGTATATTTGGTTCTCAATTTTTACTATATGTTGCATCTAAGTTAATGCATTTAACAGTAAAGCTATCTATTAATTTTGAACCTATGGCTTTAGCATTAACATTATTTTTATTAATCACTGCTTTTATACTTATTTTATTTCAAAGTTATTTATTTTTGAAAAAACGCAGTATATTGGCATTGATGAAAGACCGCCGTCAGACTGAAACTACAAAAGTTAAAATTACATTTTTAGAAGTATTAAGCGGTATATTAGGCATTGTCATGATAGCGTTCGGTTACTATATAGCGACTGAAATGTTTGGTACATTTAAAAAATTAACATTTACTATGACTTCACCGTTTATCATTTTATTTTTAACAGTCGTTGGCGCCTATTTATTTTTCAGAAGTTCTGTATCACTCATTTTTAAATCATTGAAGCATTTCAAAAATGGTCATGTATCTATTACGGATGTCGTGTTCACAGCTTCAATCATGCATAGAATGAAGAAAAATGCGATGTCGCTTACTGTTATTGCATTGATTTCAGCGATCACGGTAACTGTCCTTTGCTTTGCGACAATAACTCAGGAAAATAGTAATAATACTTTCCAAACAATGTCACCACAAGATTTTGATTTTTCATCCAAAAAACAAGCACAACAATTCAAACAGCAATTAGATAAAAATCATATCGGATATAGCACTAAAACGTATGAGTCTATTTCAGCCGAAACAATAGAAGATAAGGTGATGACGTTAAAAGATGATAGTAAAAGTATGTCTGCCAAAAACGTTTTAGTACCTAATGATCAACTTAAAGGCACCAATGCAATTATTACAAATACTAAAAATACACCAGGTATGATGCAAATTAATATAAATAAGACAGTCACCGTTAAAGGTAAACAGCAACAAACTTTTAAAGTAACTAAAGAGGATAAAGAAACAATGCTTCCCCTTGATTTGACGACTAATATGCCGGTCATTGAAATTAGCAGGGCCGAATTTAATAAATTGAAGACAAACGACATCATGCAAAATATGTATGGCATCAATATCAAAGATCATACTGATATGAAGAAAGCAGCAACTATTGCTAAACAGATCAATCCTGAAATTCAACCACGCGATGAAGTTAAAAAACTCTTAGATTCAACCAATGGCATATTAATCTTTGTCACATCATTCCTAGGTTTATCATTCCTTATCGCTGCCGGTTGTATCATTTATATTAAACAAATGGACGAAACCGAAGATGAGATTGATAACTTCCGTATTTTAAAACGAATTGGTTTCACTCAAATGGATATGTTGAAAGGACTCGGATTGAAAATTATCTTTAATTTCGGTTTACCACTTATCATTGCTTTATTACACGCACTTTTTGCAGCAATTGCATTTATGAAATTGATGGGTAACGTCTCTTACACACCTATTATTGTCGTAATGGTCGTATACTCACTCGTCTATTTCGCATTTGCACTCATTGCTTTCATACATTCAAATCGCATTATTAAAAAAACGATATAAATTAAAGGAGAGATTTATAATGAAATTCAAAGACTTAATCAAACAATCATATGAGGATTTAAAAAATTTAAAAGTGAACTTATTTAATGTGGTGATGCTCACACTTATAATCATAGTATTAAGTAGTGCTATCACGCCGATTGCAGGTATTCCAGTCGGATTATTAGGTGGCGCTTACTTCTTAAAACGCAGAGATGAAAAAAAGGATTTATAATATAAAAAAAAGTGTGTGCTCATTATTCATTGAGCGCACATGTTTTTTGATTTGATCATATTTTATAGCTTGGAATATTTAAATATATAAACATTAGCTACCACTTTACATGTTTGTTATATTGGGATTATTAATACATATTAAGGAGTTTCCTTATGAATCAATATCAAGAGTTTTTAAATCATCCTGATAGTTTTATCTTTATATTGTTTATATTTTATCTTATCGCAAGTTTATTTTTCTTTACTTTAACAGTTTTCATAGGTTTAAAACCTGTATCTTTTAAAGAAAAAATCATAACAATACTTGTTTTAACAATTATTCTGACACTTACGTTAACAGGTTTGTCCTACGTCATCATTCATTAGTTGTCATATATTTATGCTACTTGCTATTTAATAAGCGAGTAGCTTTTTTTTGAATCAATTTAGCTGTGATTGTATTTATAACTTCTATATATAATAAAAAAAGCCTATGTCCGCTGAACGGGCGTACATAGACTTAAAAAAAACAAGATTTTTTACCTAACAAACTACTTGTAGTATAACACCATTTTTATAAAATGTATATAACAACTTAATTTAAGCGTAAAAACAATTTGTTCTTACTTTTGATAATTAAACAAATTAAGTTTTTTACAGATGCAAATTATTAAAATATTAATAATTCATATTATATACCCACTTATCTCAAGTCTAATCATTATTTTCACATTTTTTTGAGTTAGAAGTCATATCAAATGGATTTTATGGAGATTAGAATTATATTATGTTTTCTAGAAAAATCTAAAACTTAAAAAATATATGAATATTAAATTTAAAATTTTTACCGTATTTTGTAAAGTAGTTATAAATAAAATGTTAAAATTTAATTTTATTTTATGAAAATACTAGATTTTTATATTTCATTTATGTTACATTTTTATTACAGAACGAAATAATAAACATTGAGGAGATGGATTATCATGAAACGTAAGGTATTCACAAGCTTATCAATCTTAGCATTAACAGGATCGGTTGTAACTTTTGCACCTGCACATGCAGCAACAACGCAATCTCAAGATAAAGCACCAACAACTCAAAAAGCACAACAAAATGACAAAAAACAGTTAATTAAAGATGCTTATAATATGGCTGCTAAAAAATTTAATTTCGATACTAATCGCTTAAAAACAACTGGTGACATTAAAGATAAAGGGTATTATTACGAAATTCCTTATTTCAATACAGATGGTGTTGGTGGATTACATATCATTGGTGTTAATAAAGCCAGTGGCAAAGTTACAATGTATGAAAATAGTACACCTATGGACCAAGAATATGTTGGAGAAATAGATCTAAGTAAATATAATTTAAAAGACCTTTCAAAATAAACTGTATTCCTAAAAAGCGTGAACCATTTTAATGTTGGTTCAGGCTTTTATACTTTATAGATAATCTGCAAATTTTTCTCTATATTTCATATGTAAATAAGACCCTATTATAAAAATAATAAGTAATACTATTAAATTATAAACAGCAAGTTTCCAATGAGACATTAGAAACCAATCGTGATAGAGAATGGAAGATCGATATCCTTCGGCAATAAAGTAGATTGGATTTAATTTTATAACACCTAATACAACCTTATTTGTCGGCAAATATAGAATTGAAGATATAAAAAAGACAATTCTCATTAATGCTTGAATCATCATTTGAGTATCTCTAATTATGATTCCTAAAGTAGATGTCAATAATGCCACTCCCATAGTAAAAATTAACGTATAAGGAATGAACAATAATAATTGCAACGTATATATAGTAGGATGATATCCACCTACAAAACAAATAAGCATGACTATAATCAATAGTAGTAAATGTGAATAAAACCTACTCACAACTAAATAACTAGGTACAATAGATAATGGAAAGTTCATCTTAGCTACTTGGTTATACTTTCCTGTGATGGCTTTTGTTCCTTCTAATATGCCTTGGTTGATAAAAAACCACATACTAATTCCAACTATAAGCCAAAATATAAATGGTATGCCTTCTACTAAACGATTACTTCTAAAACCTAAACCAAAAACAAACCAATATACCATTATTTGAATAGTAGGATTAAGCACTTCCCAAAGTGTACCTAAATAGTTATTTTTATTCGAAACCTTAATCTGAAACTCAGCCAATCTCTTTATTAGATATATATTACTGATATGCTCTTTAATAATATATAATGGTGCAATCATTTTATAAAATGCCTTTCTTTAAAATATATATTAATCTTTCATAAAAACAACTTGAGATATTAACAAAATATCCCAAGTTTTATTTAATAACTTATATATTATTTATTTTTCACAAAGATTTTAACATATCCTCAATTTTAATGGAAAATAATTTATAACTACTTAGTATTTAAAATTTCATAGCCAATTACATTTCTATTAATAAGTTCTATATGTTTGACCTGTTTGAGCACCTTCAACACTTTTAATAAAAGCATTAGCCACTTTTTCTACAGGAACAGCTGTAAATCCTTTGAAAAATTCTCCATATTTATCTAGAGCTTCTTCCACTACATTAGGGCTTACATTATTAATTCTTAGTCCACGTTTCAATTCAACTGCTGCAGAGGTAACAAAGCCTGCGACACCGCCATTAGCCATCGCTGCAGAAGAACCTAAACGTATAGGATCATCCATCATAATACCAGATGTTAAAGTGAAACTGCCATTTTCATTTAAATAATGTTGTCCAATTAATACAAGATTAATTTGACCTAATAATTTGCTTTGAATTGCTACATTATTATCTTCTAAAGTCATATCAGAAAGCGCTTTGAAAGTTGCGCCACCTGTCGCACTAACAACTGCATCTACATTATCAATATCTTTATACATTTTTTCAATTTCTTCTGGAGAAGTAATATCTAATTGATAATCACCAGACTGACTTCCTACTTCAATGACTTCATGATGATTATCTTTAAGTTTCTTTGATACACTTTTACCTATTGTCCCTGTAGCTCCAACAACAATAATTTTCATTATAATCCTCCTAATTTTTATGAATTAAGTCTAGAATTCTTTAAATGATATATATTTTTAACATAACAAATTATTATATACATAAAAACAGATATTGAACTTTTTAGTCCAATATCTGTCTTATTTATTTAAGAAACTATATCATTTAATGAATTGATTTATTTAAGATTCACCATTATGAATACCTACTTTAGTGATATAACCATTGTTCTCTAAGAATTTAACACTCTTTCCACCAATATTATAATTGTATTCATTTCCTTGAGCAGAGCTAGCAGGTTTTGTATCAGGATTACCATATACTTTAAGCAATTTTGATTTAGATACAACGCCATCTTTTAGATCAAACCATACTCCATCTGCTTTATGTTTACTAGCTAAATAAAATTGTTGATCATATTTTTTAATTGTTTTGTCACTATTTTTACTATTTTCGGTGATTTTATAACCATTGATTGTTAAATTGTCATTTTTAAGTGCATTAATAAAGTTCTTGTCTAAAATAAAATTACTTTGTGAGGATGTGTACCCTTGATAATTATAATAAGGTTGTGTTGCTGCATGTGCTTCGTTACTTTGTGGTGTTTCTACTGAGGCGCCGATTCCGAATACTGTTCCTACTGCTAACATTGATCCAACAACTGCTTTTGTAGTCTTTTTCATATTCAATCTCTCCTCTTTGTTTTTTGAAATGCAATACAAATGCAAGCGATTACATTTCGATTACATTATTACACAAAAGTTACAACGTTTCAAATTACACATTCCTTGGTTCTGTATTCTAGATACATCACTCTCAAAAATAATATAAATATTTACATATATAGGAATGGATTATATAATAAGGGTGTAAATTGTTTCTCTATTTAATAGAGAGCAACAAATAAAAAGCACAAGTGCTACCAACACTTGCGCCTATGTAAGCCCGTTAAAAAGACGGTAGCTTTTGAAATTGTCTATTTAGACCATCTAATTGCTAAAGTTGAGATGGTCTATTAATTTTGCTTACTACTAATTAATATTAAGCCAATAATCGTTAAAACGACCATCAGCATTTCATAATCAGTCATGCTACTCCTCTCTAGGAGTAAAAACCAAAATCATAGGCATCACCCCATTTTTTTGAGATTAGCCGCCACCATTCAACTTGCTTACTTTAAATATTATACAATAATAGATAAAATAAATCTTATAATTTTATTCTATATTTTACGCTCTTAATAACGGTACTTATAACTCTTCATTTCTATTTTTTAAATACTTTAAATGGTCTCAATCGAATCAAAATTTTCCCGTTATGATTACGCTTATCCATTATTACATTAACAATTGATTGTGCACCTTCATTTACTGTACGCATTAAAAAGCCTTTTTGGTTATTATTTAAATCTGTTGTAATACCACCAGGCATGACTCCAAATATTTCAACAGAAATCTTATGTTTCTTAAAATACTTCGCAAATAATTTAATCATTGAATTGAGTGCCGTTTTCGTTGTCATATAACTAAATGGATGGAAAAAATTACTTGGTTTAGTAGGAATGGTTAAATTGAGTATTCTCCCTTTATTGCGTGCTAGGATTGGCGTGAACGATTTAACCATTTCAAAGTTTCCATAAACATTGACCTCTGTCACTGTTTTTAATTCTTCAATATCAACATCTAATGGAGATGCTTCCATATTTCCTGAAATGCCTGCATTATTAATGAGTACATTTAAATCAGCATGGTTATTTTCAACATATTTTGCCGCTTCGTGAATGGTTGTTAAATCATTGAAATCAATTTTGATCCATTCCGCATTAATACCTTTTTGTTGTAACGTCTTTACCGCTTCAGTACCTCTTATTTCATCTCTAGCACCTAATAAAATAGTCCAACCTTTGTTTCCTAATTGTCTCCCCGTTTCAAATCCTAATCCTTTATTCGCACCTGTAATTAATACTTTTTGTGTCATATTAAGTCTCCTTTTTCATGACTTATCTCTTTAAATTTACATTACTACAATATTGCTTTATTAACTAGACACACCTCTTAATATAATAGCTGACAATGATACTTTCATTGTTAAAGAAAAAATTCCCTCAATACAATCATTAATGAGGTTTTTTTGTTACAATTTCATATTTTATTTCTAATTCTCAATATTTTCAGTTAAAGATGTCGCTAGTGTCTTCCCTTGTTCATATCCAGCATCACCAATTTCTTTAATATTTTTTGATGAATAAATATTTTGACCTATACTACCTTTACTGTTTTCGTCAGGTACAATTAAGGTAACGTTACTTTGTTCTTTTAATTTCTCCGCTTCTTCATACACTGAAGGCACTTGACCTAGTTTTTGACTAAGAGGAGCCAGAATAATAATATCTTGATAGTCTGACACTAACATCGCATTTGTTGATGAAACCATACCACCATCAATCCAAGATTCTCCCAATAAATTAATGTGTGGCCAAAGACCTGGCACAGCACCGCTAGCAGTCACTGCTTCTTTTAAGCTCACGCCGCTATTCTCATTAAAAGTCGACAACTTGCCTGTCCTTGCATTTATCGCAGTAATTTCAAGTTGATCCGTCCATTTAGCATTACCTAATCTTTGTTGTATTGAATCACTTCGAGTCTCTGGTGAAACATTTGATGGGTGACTATTAATAATATCTCCTAGATACTGACCGATTAATTGTTCATTATCCCTACCTTTAATAAATGCTTTAGTCCACAAGCCATATATCGCTGGATCAAGTTGAGCATTATCGGATTCACTATGATGTGTTGCTAAATCTTGATAATATGCTTGCATGTTTTGATTATTTGCTAAAATCGCTCCAACAAATGAACCTGCAGAACTACCTAATATCTTATCTACTTGATTCATTTTTATACCTGAATCTATTAACCCTGCTAGTACGCCAGCTTCCCAAGCAATTCCTGTAATACCACCGCCGCCTAATACAAGTGCTTTATCCTTACTCATTTTAGTCTACCCCCTCGTTATTCCGTCTAAATTACATGTTGTTACTATAATTATATACAATATATTATTTCCCATTATATAAACAGTTAAAAGCATTGTACTTATAGCAGGTGAAATTTTAAACAATAAAGATTCACACAACAAAAATCATCATAATTTTTAGTAAGTATTACACTTTATTTATAATAAGTTTTATAATTATTTCATATAAAGGGATGTCAGATTTTTAAGGAGGAATAACAATATGCAAAAGCTAAATAATAAGGTAATGATTATTACTGGTGGCGCTCAAGGTATGGGAGAAATGCACGCTAAAAAAGCTATAGAACATGGTGCTAAAGTCGTTATCACTGATATCAATGAGGAAAAAGGAAATGAATTAGCCAAAACTTTAGGCTCTAATGCTCTTTTTATCAAGCATGACGTAACTAGTGAGGATGATTGGCAAAATGTAATTGAAACTGTTTTAGCAAAGTGGAAGAAAATTGATGTTCTAGTTAATAATGCAGGTATGACTTATAACAAGCCTTTAGAGTCTTTAACACTAGACGATTATATGAAGATTGTTAATATTAACCAAGTCTCTGTCTTTTTAGGTATCAAATCAGTAGCTAAGGTAATGAAAGAACAACAAAGTGGTGCCATTATCAATATCTCTTCTATTGATGGATTAGTTGGAGGTGCCATTGGTTATACTGATACAAAATTTGCAGTAAGAGGTATGACTAAAGCTGCAGCACATGAATTGTCGCCGTATAATATTCGCGTAAATTCTGTTCACCCAGGTGTTATTAATACACCTATGATTCAACAAAAAGATGTTAAAGAAGCCGTCGATGAATTTGCTAAACAAATACCAATGCGACGTATAGCTGAAGTTGAAGAAGTGTCAAACATGGTTTGCTTTTTAGCATCCGATGAAGCTTCTTACTCTACAGGTTCTGAATTTGTTATAGATGGTGGCATTACAGCGATTTAGTTAATATAGATAAAATGTTGATTTAATATAATACATCACATACCAACTTGCTAATTTTTAGTTATAAAAATAAATACTGTATCTCAGAAAATATTATTTATATTGTAATAATTGGAGTAGAAAAAGTTCGCCACAAATAATAATTGTGACGAACTTTTCATATATATTTAGTTAATATTGAAATATTATTATTTAATAATATCTATTAATTCTTTTTTAGAGGCTGCGCGGGCTGGTATCCAACCGAAGACAACACCAATAAGCGTTGATACGCCTACAGCCAAGATGACTGAACTTATACTAACTGAACTTTTAACCATATCTGGTGTTGCTATATCGACCACTGTGGCAATGATAATACCTAGAATTAAGCCGATAATACCACCGAGTAGACAAAGTACAACACTTTCAACTAAGAATTGTATTTCAATGTCTCGACCTTTAGCACCAAAGGCACGACGTATCGCAATTTCTTCGGTACGTTCCGTAACAGAAATATACATCACATTCATGACACCAATACCTGCAATAAATAGTGAAATACCTGCGACTGCTGCCACAAAGTATGTGATGGTATCTAAGACTTTACCAATGCTTTTCATCATTTCTTCGTTATCATTAAAACTATACTGGCCATTTGAAACGCCAGTTCCTTTTTTATTCAGTTCTTTTTCAACTTTTTTACCAATTTCTTTTTTATCTTCACCATCATTAACCTTCACTTGTATTTGTGGCGTTCCTTGAGATAGGTTACTCATGTAATGGTCAGCCGTCTTTGTTGGCATTTGAACAACTGTCTCGAGAGGCATGCCACTTGCATCTTGACCGCTTGCATCACCAACACCAACTACTTTAAAGCCTTCCCCATTAATATAAATTGATTTTCCTACCGCACTATCTGCATTATGAAAGACCTTTTTAGCGACTTTATTATCTATAACAACAACCTTTTCTTGTGTGTCATTATCATCTTTAGTAAAACCATGCCCATGATCGATATCTGATACATGGCTCGCCTTTTTCAAATCAACATCGCCGCTTCCATGAGTATTTGTAATTTTAGCGGCATAAGTACTATCTTTACTTTCCTTTACTTTCGCGCTTTTAACACCTTTAACTTGTTCTACAACACTGAGATCTTCTTGTTTAAACGGGTTGTCTTTAGGTGCACTCATATCTTCTGTCATATAAGTAATCATGGCTTGGTTTTTACCTGCACCTGCATCATCAAATTGTTCATTGGTTGTCTTTTTAAAACCATTACCTAGTGCCATGATCGTAATAACAGCAGCAATCCCGATAATAATCCCTATCATTGTGAAGATATTACGGCGCTTATTTTTTAAAATAGAGCGAAAGGCGACAGACAAAATATTAGAAAAGTTACTCATGCGCCAACACCTCTTCCTCTTTCACACGACCATCCAAAATGTGAATGATACGATCCGCTTTGTTAGCGACCTCACGATCATGGGTTACCATAATCATGGTTGTACCTTTTTCTTTATTTAACGTTACGAATAAATCCATGATATCTTTTGATGTTTTTGAATCAAGAGCTCCTGTAGGTTCATCAGCAATGACAAACTTAGGTTCATTAATAATCGCTCTTGCGATAGCTACACGTTGTTGTTGACCACCAGACAATTTATTGGGAAGTAAGTCTTCCTTGTTGTGAAGGCCAACATCTTCTAATCCCTTCAATACTTTGTCTTTACGTTCTTTACTACCCATACCGTTGTATATGAGTGGGATGCTGACATTTTCAAGAATTGTATTATTTTGAATAAGCTTAAAGTTTTGGAAGACAAATCCTACTGTGTGATTACGAATGGTTGCGAGTTTATTATCTGAACTTTTTTTATAATTTTCACCATTAAAAAGATATTCACCTTCATAACCACGATCAATAAATCCAAGGATATTGATGAGGGTACTCTTACCTGAACCGGATGGTCCCATAATAGCAATAAATTCGCCTTCATCAATATGGATATCAATATCTTTTAAGATATGATTCGTTTCGTCACCATTTTTGAAGTGTCGATTGATTTTTTTCAATTCAATCATGATGACACCTCAACTTTTTCTCCATCATTTAGATTACCTTTAGGATTTTTGATGACTTTGTCACCTGCTTTAAGTCCTTTTTTCACAATAATTTGGCCATTACTACGATCAATTTTAATATCACGTTTATGAACTTTATTATGTTTATCTACTACAAACACATCATTATCTTTTGTTAACACATTATTAGGTAATTTCTTAGTTTTTAAAGGAATTTTAGCATCTATAGAGAATCCAGCACGTACAGGGATGTCTAAATCACCAATAATAACATTATATTTAGACGTGTCTCCTTCTTTACCGCCCGAAGGATTGTTAACTGTTGGATTAGAAGCTTGGGCTGCACTTGCGCCTTCTTCACTATCTTCGCCTTGACCTCCAGCACTTGCCTGAGCTCCACTTGATTCACCACTCGCGCTATCATCATAGCTAGTTGGTAGTTCATCTACTTTAAGGATTTTACCTTTGCCTTTTTTACCGTTACTATTCACGGTTACGTCAACCTCGTCACCCTCTTTGATTTTATCGACATCAAATTCAGTAACCGTTGATTTAATTTGTGGATTGTCTGAAATCAATTGTAGAACGGGTTGACCATCACCAGCATCTTCACCATTTTTAATATTTACCTTACCGTCAAATGATGCATAAATACTGTCATTCATTTGTTTATCATGTTGTGATAATTGTTGTTGTGCTTCATTGAGTGAACTTTGATCTTGCGTCAATTTAGACTGTAGTTGATTATTGTTTGGACTTTGATTGACCTTTTGATAATCATCGTTCACTTGTTGTTGTGCTTGATCAACTTTATTTGCGAGTTGTTGGCGTTTACTATTATTCGTGTCGTAGCTTAAGAGACGGTCGCCTTGTTTAACCTTTTGACCATCGTCTACGGCAGGACTTTGGAATGTGCCTATTTGGCTATTGTTGTTATATGTTTTGACTGATTTGGGAGATGCTTTACCTTCCAAACTAATCGGTGTTTCTTTTTTAACTGTATATGTATCGTATCCCTTACTATCTTTATCGTCAGAGCTTGTTGATTGCTTTGCGATAAATGCGGCAATGATAAGAAGTAAGATAATTGCCACGCCAATAATACTCCATAATAGTTTCTTATTCATATCCTATGCTCCTTAAAATGTATTATATTTTGCATGATAACACACTTTAATTATTATATATATTGAATTTAAGGATATTTAAGTTATTTTTAAGTTTGAGATTAATGAAATGTTTTTAATATTATTTTTACTTAGTCTATTTATTATACTTATTCAAAATAAAAATTGATATTTTAAATATTAGTTAACAATGTTATTCTGTTAATAAATATTAAAAAAGGAGAGATACATAAATGGAACAATCTAATGCAGCACAGACTGAAGAAGCGACAAGTTCTAACTTACCTTTTGTTGATCACTTTAGAAAAATCCGTCAAAATCCTAAATGGATAGTGAAATTAATTGTACTTATTGTGTTATCTATTATTTTAGGACTTTTAACTGCACATATAACTGACAACACCAAAATGCTCAAAGATATGGGAATGAGCCAATCTGAAATTGATAAACAAAACCAATTCAATTTAGCAGTTACTATTGGACAATCAATTGGTGGTCTTATCCTAGGATTATTAATCACATTTGTTATTTTCTTAGTTATCTCTAAAATTATGAAATCTGATGCACAAGCAATACATATTATTTCTGCATCTATCTCTTACTTAATCATTACAACTTCATTTTCAATTATTGTTTATGCGATACAAGCATTATTTGGTCTTACAATTCCAGAAACTCAATTAGATAGCCTGAATATATTCGACAAGGGTAATAATTATTTAGCCGCCTTTAGTTTATCGAATTTATTAGCTGCCTATATTATTTTTACAGTTTATTACGGTACAAGTAAACTTTCTAAAAAAGCATCTATTATTTGGGCAGTCATTGCCTTAATCGTGATGGTTGGCTTTACGCTAGGAGGAGCTGCGTTTACAGAATCTATGAAAGGCTTAGCTAACATGCAATAAAATTAATTATCCTGGGACATAGGAAAGTGTCTCAGGATATATTTATGTATGAGTATAGTTAATCGAATTGCGATAATCTATCTCTTTAAAATAGCTTTCATAAGACTTCCTTTAGACTATCCCCTTATTCTAGACAAATTAAAAACGCCCTCTATCAAGGACGTCGTAAAATTATATATCATAAGCTTTTAAAGCAATGTTCAACATATTTTCTATATACTCTTTAGTTAATGATTGCGGTTTAATTAAAATATTAAAATAAATAGGTGAAAAAATAATATCTATAAATAAATCTTGGTCCGCTTCATCAATATCCTTACTAATAATTGACTTTAAAATACTTCTATTACGTTCAAAGTATTCTTTCATAAACTTATCTTTTGCTTCAGTTTGCTGATTACTAATTAGAATTTCTATCACTGCACTACCTAAAGGTGTCTTATAGATGTTCATTATTTTTATTAAAAAGTCATATAAATTATCAAATACAGTATCGAATTCTGGCTCAATAATACGTGATTGGTCGACAAACATATCAACAATCATTGATTCTTTGTCTCTCCATCGACGATAAATTGTTGCCTTTGATACACTTGTATTTTCAGCAATCTGATCAATGGTCATATCTTTAAAATGTGTTGTTTCTAATAAACGATTAATTTCTTGATAAATTTTTTTATTTACTGTTGGGTCTTTCGGTCTTCCAGCCATATTTTTCCCTTCTTTTTCGTGCAATGACTTCCACGATTTCAAATATTATAAATGCACTAACAAACCATACTATAAATCCAACAATAATGCTAAGCAACCAAATATTTGTTACCTTTAGCATGCCCCATGTAGCTAATATACTGAATAAAACACCAGTCATTCCGAAGATCGCACCTCTACTGACATGCATAGCTACTTTATTTCCATATTGCATACCAGATATAAACATAGACACTAAAAAGACTGCAGGAAACGTAGCAAAAATACCTCCAAATTCTTTCCAAGGAAGTACTACTGATACGATGTAGCTGACTAATACTGCTAAGCCTCCAACTAAAAACTTAATTATTGTTAATTTCATCAAAAATGTACCTCCCTTTTTATAAATGTCTGACTACAAAAATAGCTACAGAAATAATAAACCAACATAATACGGCAAATACTGTACCACTCTTATAGTTTTTCTTTTTTATAAAAATTGAGGTGAAAAATACAGTTAAAATGCAAGAGATAATACCGACAATTGCACCTGTGCTTAAATGCATAGACATTTTAACGAGCGAATCTCCACGATGATCTATAGCTAATGCTATTACTGCTGCTAAGTAGACTGCAGGCATTGTTGCTATTATACCTCCTAATTTACCACCAACTTTGTCAGCAATAATAGAAGCTAATGCTACTGCAAACCCACCAATGACAAAATGAAGTATCGCACTTGAAATAGATATTCCGAACACAATAATCCTTCTTTGCTAATTATTAAACGAAACGTTTCGTTTACTTTTAGTTTAAAACTGTCCTACTATCTTGTAAAGATTAAAATAAATATACCTAATTTTCTAATTATTAACGTTTGATACAGCCGTCCATTAGGTCTTTTCTAATTAGTATCAACATAAAAAACTCCTTCCGTCAGTTACAGACAAAAGGAGTTATCGCTATTTCTTATATATTCTTATTTTAATTTCATAATAATCATCATGATCTCTATCTTTTTGTTCAACATATAAACCTGATTGTTGTATAGCTTCGATACTTTTACCTACTTCATCTCGCGCTTGTGTCACATCTTGTGAAAATTGGAATGATTGTGCTTTAACCTTTTCAGGACCAGTTTTTTGGCGAACTTTATCTTCTGTTTGTTTCACATTTAATTTCTGTGCTATGACTTGTTCAATCAATTCTTCTTGATCTTCATGTGATAGTACAAGGACAGCTCGAGCATGGCGTTCTGTTATTTTACCTTCTCTTAATCGTGTAATAACATTAGGTGCTAATTTAAGTAAACGTAACTTATTGGCAATAAAACTTTGACTCTTACCTAGACTTTTAGCCAATTCACTTTGTGTCACATCACCAAGTTCAAGTAGTTTTTTATAGGCTTCCGCTTCTTCAACGACGGATAAATTTTCGCGTTGAATATTTTCAATAAGTGCAACAACTGCAGTTTCCTCATCATCCATATCGCGAATAATCACATCTGCTTGAGACATATTTAACGACTGCATTGCTCTAAATCTACGTTCACCAGCAATGATTTCAAACATATCTTCTTCGATTGGTCTTACTACAATTGGCTGTAATAATCCATGTTCTTTAATAGATTCAGCAAGTTCATTGATTTTACTTGGTTCAAATACTTGTCGTGGTTGATAACGATTAGGTACGATACGTTCAATATGAATGGACTCAACATTATTATTTCGGTCTTCTTCAATAGAACCCATGATGTCATCTTTGTTTTTTAAACCAAATAATTTTGAAAAAGGTTTCTTCATAATCCATTCGCTCCCTCTCATTTATTTCTATATCATCACATCTTACTTTTCAAGTAAAGGGGATTTATTGGGTGTACCGGGTTTTCTCGGGTATTTCTTAGATGTTTGTCGTCGTTTATCAATGACAATCATTTGTCTTTCTCCTGCATCTTCTGGTAATTCAAAGTTAAACGTCTCTTTCACGTTACCACCTAACACATTAATCGCAAACTTGGCTTCATCTAACTCTTCTTCGCCTTTAGATGATTTTAAAGCTATAAATTGTCCGCCTTTTTTAACTAATGGTAAGCATAATTCACTTAGTACTGTTAAACGGGCTACAGCACGAGCAGTAACGATATCGTAAGACTCCCTGTAGTCTCCTTTACCAAATGTTTCTGCGCGATCGTGAACAAAACTTACATCCTGTAGTCCTAAAGCATCTGCTAAGTGGTTTAAAAATTGAATACGTTTATTTAATGAATCAACAATAGTAACTTTTAATTCAGGAAAAATAATTTTCAATGGAATACTAGGGAAACCTGCACCTGCACCCACATCACATAAAGTTAATGGTCCATTAAAGTCGTAATAAAAACTAGGTGTAATGGAATCATAAAAATGTTTTAAATAAACACCATGTTCATCGGTAATACTTGTTAAATTCATTTTTTCGTTCCATTCAACAAGTAACTGATAATATGTCTGAAATTGTTCTTTTTGAGTGTTAGATAATTCGATGTCGTGTTCTTTTAATTTCTCAGATAGCCATTCTATACTCATTATTGATTCACCCTTTGAAGTTTACCTTGTTCTAAATACACAAGTAAAATTGAAATATCTGCTGGATTTACACCTGAAATTCTTGATGCTTGTGCAATGTTTAATGGTTTAACTTCAGCTAATTTTTCTCTTGCTTCAGAAGCTAAGCTATCCACTTTACTATAATCTAAGTCTTCAGGTATTTTCTTTTTCTCCATGCGTTTTACTTTTTCAACTTGTTGTAATGATTTATTGATGTAACCTTCATATTTAGTTTGAATTTCAACTTGTTCTTCAACATCTGAAGGTAATTGATGGTCTTCTTCTAAAATTTCTAGAATAGTATTGTAAGTCATTTCTGGTCTGCGTAATAAATCAATTGCTAAAATACCATCTTTAAGTTTAGAACCATTATTTGCTTCAATTATAGATTGAGTATGTTCATTTGGTTTAATACGAATTTCAGTTAATCTTTGAATTTCATCTTTAATTTGTTGACGTTTATGGTTGAATTTTTCATAACGTTCGTCAGAAATCATACCTAATTCATAACCTAAATCAGTTAAGCGTAAATCAGCATTATCATGACGTAGCAATAAACGATATTCTGCACGTGATGTTAATAAACGATATGGTTCGTTAGTTCCTTTAGTTACTAAGTCATCAATTAAAACGCCGATATAAGCGTCAGAACGACTTAAGATAACTTCCTCTTTACCTAATACTTTCGCAGCAGCATTAATTCCTGCCATAATACCTTGTCCAGCCGCTTCTTCATAACCAGAAGTACCGTTGATTTGACCTGCAGTATAAAGGTTTTTAATTTTTTTAGTTTCAAGTGTTGGCCATAATTGAGTTGGAACAATTGCATCATACTCAATAGCATAACCTGCACGCATCATGTCTGCTTTTTCTAGGCCTGGGATTGTTTCTAACATTTGTCTTTGAACATGTTCAGGTAGACTTGTTGAAAGTCCTTGTACATAAACTTCATTAGTATTACGTCCTTCTGGCTCTAAGAATAGTTGATGACGTGGTTTGTCATTGAAACGCACAAATTTATCTTCAATTGAAGGACAATATCTTGGTCCAGTCCCTTTAATCATACCTGAGTACATTGCTGATAAATGTAAGTTATCATCAATAACTTGATGCGTTTTATCATTTGTATAAGTTAACCAACATGGTAATTGATCTAAAATGTATTCAGTTGTTTCATAACTGAATGCACGTCCAACTTCATCACCTGGTTGAATTTCAGTTTTTGAATAATCAATTGTTTTAGAATTTACACGTGGTGGTGTACCTGTTTTAAATCGTACAACTTCGAAACCTAATCCTCTTAGGTTATCTGCTAATGTCACAGATGGTAATTGGTGATTAGGACCACTTGAATATTTCATATTACCAAGAATGATTTCACCGCGTAAGAATGTACCTGTTGTTACAACAACAGCTTTAGAACGGTATTCAGTACCAATATTTGTACGTACACCCTTAACTTCTTCATCTTCAATAATTAATTCATCTACCATACCTTGCATGATATCTAAATTTTCTTCGTCTTCAAGGACATTTTTCATTTCTTGTTGGTATAGTACTTTATCTGCTTGGGCACGTAATGCTCTTACAGCAGGTCCTTTACCAGTATTCAGCATACGCATTTGGATATGCGTTTTATCTATTGCTTTTGCCATTTGTCCACCTAATGCATCTATTTCACGTACAACTATTCCTTTAGCTGGGCCGCCAACAGATGGGTTACATGGCATAAAAGCGATATTATCTAAATTGATTGTTAACATTAATGTTTTAGCGCCACGTCTTGCTGATGCTAAACCTGCTTCAATACCTGCATGGCCTGCACCAATTACAATTACATCATATTCTTGAACCAATTGTTTAACCTCCTTATTGATCGTAAATCTATATACATCTCACATTTTGATTTTATTTTTGACTACCTTTAGTCCTGTGAATCTTTATTTTCCTAAGCAAAATTGACTAAATAATTGATCGATAAGTTCGTCACTTGCTGACTCACCAATGATTTCACCTAGTATTTCCCAAGTGCGGGTTAAATCGATTTGTACCATATCCATTGGAATACCAGATTCTGCCGCATCAATCGCATCTTGAATAGACTGTCTTGCTTGTTTAAGTAATGAAATATGTCGTGAATTTGATACGTACGTCATATCTTGGTTTTGAACATCTCCACCAAAGAATAGATCTCTGATTTGTATCTCTAATTCGTCAATACCTTCTTGTTTTAACATAGACGTTTGAATTAATGGTGTGTCACCAATCATTTCTTTTACTTCATTTATATCTAAATTCGTTTCTAAATCTGTTTTATTGATAATAACAATGACGTCTTCATTTTTAACAACATCATATAATGTTTGGTCATCTTCTGTTAATGCTTCATTATTATTTAATACAAATAAGATTAAATCTGCCTGACTAAGTGCTTTACGGGATCGTTCAACACCTATTTTTTCAACGATATCTTCAGTATCTCGAATACCTGCTGTATCTACTAATCTTAATGGTACTCCTCTGACGTTAACATATTCTTCAAGTACGTCACGTGTGGTACCAGCTACTTCAGTCACAATCGCTTTATTGTCTTGAATAAGGTTATTTAACATGGAAGACTTACCTACGTTTGGTCGACCTACAATAACAGTTGAGAGTCCTTCTCTCATAATTTTACCTTGAGCGCCTGTTTCTAGTAATTGATTAATTTCTTGTTTTATACGTTTAGATTGTTGTAATAAAAACTCTGTGGTTGCATCTTCTACATCGTCATACTCAGGATAATCAATATTCACTTCTACTTGGGCGAGTATCTCTAATATTGATTGACGTTGACGTTTAATTAAATCACTTAAACGACCTTCAATTTGATTCATCGCCACTTTAGAAGCACGATCTGTTTTAGAACGAATAAAATCCATTACTGCTTCTGCTTGAGATAAGTCAATTCTTCCATTTAAGAAAGCTCGTTTTGTATATTCACCTGGTTCAGCAATACGTGCACCATGTGTCATTGTTAATTCTAAAATACGATTAATTGTTAATATACCGCCATGACAATTGATTTCGATGATATCTTCTCTAGTAAAAGTTTTAGGTGCCCTTAAAACTGAAATCATAACTTCTTCAACTGTTTCATTAGTATCCGGATCAATAATATGACCGTAATTAATTGTATGTGAATCTACTTCTGCTAATTTTTTCTTACCTTTATATAACTTATCGCCAATTTCAATTGCTTGTGGACCTGAGAGTCTCACAATACCAATTGCACCTTCACCCATTGGCGTTGAAATACTAGTTATTGTATCAAAATCCATTGTTAGGCTGGCCTCCTTATTCAAGTAAATTTTCAATATTATATTGTAAATTGTTTCTTTTTAAAAAGCTATTATCTTGTTTTTAAATAGACAGGTTAGACTTAGGGTTGTCTGAGGTTAGACTGATGTACGTCTAAAAGTCCGTCCCTTTTTTCTTTCCCCTACCCTACTTAATCTTCTTATTAAATACTTTAGCTATTTTGAGAACATGTTCTAAGCTTCCTTGTATTTCTAATGTCGACATATTTTTTGCAGGATGTCTTGCAATAACTATAATATCTTTCGAGATCATATCTTGTTTATGAACTTTAAAATTTTCTCTTATCGCTCTCTTAATTCTATTTCTTGTGACAGCATTTCCTACCTTTTTTGAAACACTAATGCCTAAGCGAAAATGTTCTTGTTCACTATTGTCATAGGTATATACAACAAATTGTCTATTTGCAACAGACTTTCCTTTTTTATATATCTTTTGAAAATCTGAGTTCTTTTTTATACGGTACGCTTTTTCCACCAAACATCACTCGCTTATTAAATTCTCTTACTGCATTATTATAACTCATTTCATTTTTTAACTAAAAATAAACCAGCATTTATCGGGAAAACGCTGATTTCAATTGAAGTCTAGTTGTATCATTTGTCTAAAGTTAGTTAGCTTTTCTTATTCTAAACGAAAAAAAAGACCACTGATGAGTCAGTGATCTTATGCAGATAATACTTTACGGCCTTTACGACGACGACGCGCTAAGACTTTACGGCCATTTTTAGTGCTCATGCGTTTTCTGAAACCATGAACTTTACTATGTTTACGTTTATTTGGTTGATAAGTACGTTTTACCATGCAAAACACCTCCATCTTTATTAAGTTATCTAACATCTCCAGGATTAAACTTCCTGATAAATTTCATAGATAGATAAATTGTTAAAGTGTGTAACTATTAATGTAATAGCAACAAAACTTATATATAAGAGATACCTCTTATTGACTGACTGCTATAAGAAATTCTTGGTTTAATATACTTATTATCTAGTCATATTTCAAGCAACTACTACAATATAACAAATTACTACTTATAAAGCAAGCTCATTTTAATACGCTATTACGATTTAATCTTAACCGTAATTAGTGATTTTTTATTTCCTTAAAAACATAGCCTCTTATTCATATTCATTTTTCATACAGCTTTATAAATTATTTCCCAAACTGTTATAGTCCCTTATTTTCATTAATAATGAGTATGACATTGAGTTATCCACTTATCAACAGTGGTTCGTGTTTTCTGTGTGGATAATTACCATACTATGCACAAGTTTACACATCTTTTACGAACATATTCACAGTCATTTGACATCTATCTTACTGAAAAAGTATAATTGTGTGGATAAGTCGTTTAATCATTGATTTTATAAGGATTTATTTATTAGATTTATATACAAAAAGTCTGTGAACAAATCATAGTATGAATTAAGTTATCCACTATCTGTGATTAACTTGTGGATAATTATTAACATGCTGTGATTATTTTTATCCACGGGTGTTATTTTTGTGTATAACTAAAAATTTTTGAGAAAGATGGAGTTATTTATGTCTGAAAAAGAAATTTGGGAAAAAATATTAGATCTTGCCAAAGAACGAATTTCAAAAATAAGCTTTGATACCTTCGTAAAAGATACGCAACTCTATTCACTCCAAAATGACGAAGCCATCGTATTAGTAAGTGAATCATTTAATGCGAGTTGGCTAAATCAAAAATATAGTGAGATTATGCAAAGCATCATATATGACGTCATTGGTTATGAGGTTAAACCACATTTTATAACTGAAGAAGAATTGTCTAAATATATGAACCCAGATCAAAAACAACCTGAACCAACTTCTACTAAAGAACAAACAACTTCACATAATGTTGAAAACCCAGGTGGTATCGAACAATTTAATACACATAATACGTTTGATACATTTGTTATTGGTCCAGGCAACCGCTTCCCACACGCAGCAAGTTTAGCCGTAGCTGAAGCACCAGCAGAAGCATATAATCCTTTATTTATTTATGGTGGAGTTGGATTAGGAAAGACCCATCTTATGCATGCGATTGGGCATCATGTTTTAAGTAATAATCCTAATGCTAATGTGATTTATACATCTAGTGAGAAATTTACGAATGAATTTATTAAATCTATTCGTGATAATCAAGGTGATGCATTTAGAGAGAAATACCGTAATATCGACGTTTTATTAATCGACGATATTCAGTTCATCCAAAATAAGGAACAAACCCAAGAGGAATTTTTCCATACATTTAATGAGCTACATAATAATAGTAAACAAATAGTTATTTCAAGCGATCGTCCACCTAAAGAAATCTCTAAACTATCAGATAGACTTCGTTCACGTTTCGAGTGGGGTTTAATTGTGGATATCACACCACCAGACTACGAAACACGAATGGCTATTTTACAGAAAAAGATAGAAGAAGAAAATTTAGATATACCAATGGAATCTCTAAATTATATTGCTAATCAAATTCAATCCAATATTCGTGAACTCGAGGGTGCGCTAACACGTTTGTTGGCTTATTCACAACTTCAAGGTAAACCAATAACAACTGAATTAGCTGCTGAAGCTTTAAAAGATATTATTCAAGCACCTAAATCTAAAAAGATTACAATTCAAGATATTCAGAAAGTGGTAGGTCAATACTACAATGTACGTATTGAAGACTTTAGTGCTAAAAAACGTACTAAATCCATTGCCTATCCAAGACAAATCGCGATGTATCTTTCAAGAGAACTAACAGATTTCTCACTACCTAAGATTGGGGAAGAGTTTGGCGGTCGTGATCATACTACTGTGATTCACGCTCACGAAAAAATTGTAAATGATATTAAAGCAGATCCAACATTCAAACAAGAAGTAGAGAATTTAGAGAAAGAAATTAGAAATCAATAGTTGGGAAATAATTTTAAATATTAAACTGTTATAATACAGCTATAATTTAAGATTGAATTTAACTCTAAAAGGGAATAATTACATCGGATATTTTATTTCGCTTACTTTTTCTTTTATAAAGCTAATAGAGATAATCAACTTGTGGATTGTGGACAATGTTGAAAAGGTGTACACAGTATACACACTTTATCCACATGTGTATAACTTTGGCACGTCAGACTTAATGTCACTTATCCACTAATTCACAAGCCCTACTACTATTACTATGAATTTAAAACCTATATAATTATATATAAACGACTGGAAGGAGTTTAAATTTTAATGATGGAATTCACTATTAAAAGAGATTATTTTATTAATCAATTAAACGATACACTAAAAGCTATTTCACCAAGAACTACATTACCTATACTTACAGGTATTAAAATCGATGCTAAAGATAATGAAGTCATCTTAACTGGTTCAGATTCTGAAATCTCAATTGAAATCTCAATCCCTAAACAAGTAGATGGTGAAGATATTGTAGATATATCAGAAACTGGTTCAGTCGTACTTCCTGGTCGTTTCTTCGTTGATATTATCAAAAAGTTACCAGGAAAAGACGTTAAATTATCTACTAATGAACAATTCCAAACGCTAATTACATCAGGTCATTCTGAATTTAACTTAAGTGGTTTAGATCCAGATCAATATCCATTATTACCTGAAGTATCTAGAGACGATGCAATTCAATTATCTGTAAAAGTATTAAAAAATATCATTGCACAAACGAATTTTGCAGTGTCCACCTCAGAAACACGCCCAGTATTAACTGGTGTAAACTGGCTTATACAAGATAATGAATTAATATGCACAGCAACTGACTCACACCGCTTGGCAGTAAGAAAGTTAAAATTAGAAGATACATCTGAAAACAAAAATGTCATCATTCCAGGTAAAGCATTATCTGAATTAAATAAAATTATGAGTGACACTGACGAAGATATTGATATTTTCTTTGCGTCTAACCAAGTGTTATTCAGAGTAGGACATGTCAATTTTATTTCTCGTTTACTTGAAGGTCATTATCCTGATACAACTCGTTTGTTCCCTGAAAACTATGAAATTAAGTTAGGTATTAACAACGGTGAGTTCTATCACGCAATTGATCGTGCCTCATTATTAGCCAGAGAAGGCGGCAATAATGTTATCAAGTTAAGTACTGGAAACGAATTAGTTGAATTGTCTTCAACATCTCCAGAAATCGGTACTGTTAAAGAAGAAGTGACAGCAACTGATGTTGAAGGTGGAAATCTTAAAATTTCTTTCAACTCAAAATATATGATGGATGCCTTAAAAGCCATTGATAATGACGAAGTTGAAGTTGAATTCTTCGGTACGATGAAACCATTTATCTTAAAACCGAAAGATGACGATTCAGTAACACAACTTATATTACCGATTCGTACTTACTAAAATATGTTATAGATCAAAAGTAAAAAAGCTGAGACACAAATATTTGTCTCAGCTTTTTTATTTTATTTGAGTTTTAAAGTGTGTGAGCCTCTGTATAAGCTTAAGAAAAAATTTTTAGGAGGAATTTATCGTTTCAGAAAAAACGAAGCAAATATTGCCTTTAAAATTAAAAAAAGATAATGTAACTCTCGAAAATCGTATTAAAATGTGCTTTAAAAATAAAAATAGAAAATTATCACATTAAGTAAACGTTTACTTTCTTTGTTTTACATGAAATTTAAGCGCAAAACAGGTATAATATATTAATGACATAAAAAGAAATGGAGTGATGAATTTGATTCAAGAAGTTGTTGTAGAAGGTGACATTACTTTAGGTCAATTTCTGAAAACAGAAGGTATTATTGAATCAGGTGGACAAGCGAAATGGTTCTTACAAGATTTCGAAGTTTTAATCAATGGGCAACGTGAAGTAAGACGTGGCAAAAAATTAGAACATCATGACCGTATCGATATACTTGAATTACCTGAAGATACAGGTGCCTTTTTAATCATTCACCAAGGTGAACAATGAAACTAAATACACTCCAATTGGAAAACTATCGTAACTATGAAGAAGTTACAATCGATTGTCATCCTGAAGTGAATATTCTCATTGGCGAGAATGCACAAGGAAAGACGAATCTCCTTGAATCAATTTACACTTTAGCTTTGGCAAAAAGCCATAGAACTTCAAATGATAAGGAACTCATACGTTTTGATTCTGAGTATGCTAAAATAGAAGGTGAGCTAAATTATAGACATGGCACAATGCCACTAACGATGTTTATTACTAAAAGAGGTAAGCAAGTTAAAGTTAACCACTTAGAGCAAAGCCGACTAACACAATATATCGGACATCTAAATGTGGTGCTTTTTGCGCCAGAAGATTTAAACATCGTTAAAGGAGCACCTCTAGTACGTCGTCGTTTTATAGACATGGAGTTGGGACAAATTTCAGCTGTCTATCTAAACGATCTTTCTCAATATCAACGTATTTTAAAACAAAAGAATAATTACCTTAAACAATTACAAATTGGAAATAAGACTGACACAACTATGCTAGAAGTCTTAAATGAGCAATTTGCAGAGTATGCGTTGAAGGTAACATTACGTCGAGAACATTTTATTAAAGAATTAGAACAATTAGCTCAACCCATACATGCAGGTATTACAAACGAGCGTGAGCAATTAGCGCTCAAATATTTACCAAGTTTGAAAATAAGCAACCACGACCGATCGGAATCAGAAATGCTTGAAGAAGTGTTGGCATTACTTAATGACAATCTTCAAAGAGAAAAAGACCGCGGTGTAAGTCTGTTTGGACCTCATCGTGATGACTTAGGTTTTAATGTTAATGGCATGGATGCACAAACATATGGGTCACAAGGACAGCAGAGAACAACTGCATTGTCTATTAAGCTAGCAGAAATTGAATTAATGAATATAGAAGTTGGAGAATATCCAATTTTATTATTAGATGATGTGTTAAGTGAGCTAGATGATTCTCGACAAACACATTTATTAAGCACAATTCAACATAAAGTACAGACATTTGTAACTACGACATCCGTAGACGGTATTGATCATGAAATCATGAATAACGCTAAGTTATACCGTATTAATCAAGGTGAAATTATAAAGTAACAGAAAGTGATGGTGAATACATTGTCAGATGTAAACAACAATGATAATTATGGTGCTGGCCAGATCCAAGTACTAGAAGGACTGGAAGCGGTTCGTAAACGACCTGGTATGTATATCGGTTCAACTTCAGAAAGAGGATTGCACCACTTAGTATGGGAAATTGTTGATAATAGTATTGACGAAGCATTAGCAGGTTATGCTGATGAAATTAACGTAACAATTGAAAAAGATAATTGGATTAAAGTTACTGACAATGGACGTGGGATTCCAGTTGATATTCAAGAGAAAATGGGACGCCCAGCAGTTGAAGTTATCTTAACTGTACTTCACGCCGGAGGTAAATTCGGTGGCGGTGGATATAAAGTCTCAGGTGGTTTACATGGTGTTGGGTCATCTGTAGTAAACGCCTTATCAGAAGACTTAGAAGTATATGTACATCGTAACGAAACAGTTTACCACCAAGCTTATAAAAAAGGTGTACCACAATTTGATTTAAAAGAAGTTGGTAGCACTGATAAGACAGGTACAGTCATTCGCTTTAAAGCAGATAGTAGTATCTTTACTGAGACAACTGTTTACAACTATGAAACATTACAACAACGTATTCGTGAATTAGCTTTCTTAAACAAAGGAATTCAAATCACTTTAACTGACGAACGTGATGAAGATGAAATAAGACAAGACTCATATCACTATGAAGGTGGTATTAAGTCTTACGTAGAAATGTTAAATGAAAATAAAGAACCGATTCACGGCGAGCCAATTTATATTCATCAATCTAAAGACGATATCGAAGTAGAAATTGCGATGCAATATAATAAAGGCTACGCAACTAACCTATTAACATATGCTAATAACATTCATACGTATGAAGGTGGTACACATGAAGATGGTTTCAAACGAGCATTAACACGTGTACTAAACAGTTATGGTATGAGTAGTAAAATTATCAAAGAAGATAAAGATAGACTTTCAGGTGAGGATACACGTGAAGGTTTAACAGCTATTGTTTCTATCAAACATGGTGATCCTCAATTCGAAGGTCAAACTAAAACGAAATTAGGTAACTCAGAAGTACGTCAAGTAGTAGATAAATTATTTGCTGAATACTTTGAACGTTTCTTATATGAAAATCCTAATGTGGCTAGAATTATAGTTGAAAAAGGTATTATGGCATCTCGTGCACGTGTAGCAGCTAAAAAAGCACGTGAAGTCACACGTCGTAAATCAGCTTTAGAAATTTCAAGTTTACCTGGTAAACTTGCTGATTGTTCAAGTAAAAACCCAGAAGAAAGTGAAATATTTATTGTCGAAGGTGACTCTGCCGGTGGGTCTACAAAATCAGGACGTGACTCAAGTACACAAGCAATCTTGCCATTAAGAGGTAAAATTCTTAACGTTGAAAAAGCACGTTTAGATCGTATTTTAAATAACAATGAAATCCGTTCTATGATTACTGCATTTGGTACAGGTATTGGCGGAGAATTTGATATTTCAAAAGCACGTTATCATAAAATCATTATTATGACAGATGCCGATGTAGACGGTGCGCATATTAGAACATTATTATTAACATTCTTCTATCGTTTTATGAGACCACTTATAGAAGCGGGCTATGTATACATTGCACAACCGCCATTGTTTAAATTAACACAAGGTAAACAAAAATATTACGTCTTTAACGAGAGAGAATTAGATAAATTAAAAGAAGAATTGAATCCAACACCTAAATGGTCAATTGCACGTTACAAAGGTCTTGGTGAAATGAACGCTGATCAATTATGGGAAACAACAATGAATCCAGAACATCGAGCAATGCTTCAAGTATCTTTAGAAGATGCGATTGATGCCGACCAAACATTTGAAATGTTAATGGGAGATGTTGTTGAAAATCGTAGACAATTTATCGAAGATAACGCAGTCTATGCCAACCTAGATTTCTAAGTAGAAATGAACTGAACTTTTGAAGGAGGATCTCTTGATGGCTGAATTACCTCAATCAAGAATTAATGAACGAAATATAACCAATGAAATGCGCGAATCATTTTTAGACTATGCAATGAGTGTTATCGTTTCTCGTGCATTGCCAGACGTCAGAGACGGATTGAAACCAGTTCATCGTCGTATTTTATACGGATTAAATGAACAAGGTATGACACCAGACAAATCTTATAAAAAATCAGCACGTATTGTTGGGGACGTAATGGGTAAATATCACCCCCATGGTGACTCATCAATTTATGAAGCAATGGTAAGAATGGCACAAGAATTCAGTTATCGTTATCCATTAGTTGATGGACAAGGTAACTTTGGTTCTATGGATGGTGATGGAGCTGCTGCCATGCGTTATACCGAAGCACGTATGACTAAAATCACTTTAGAACTTTTACGTGACATCAATAAAGATACAATTGATTTTATTGATAACTATGATGGTAATGAAAGAGAGCCGTCAGTCTTACCTGCTCGTTTCCCTAACTTATTAGTAAACGGTGCTGCAGGTATCGCGGTTGGTATGGCAACAAATATACCACCACATAATTTAACTGAAGTCATTGATGGTGTCTTAAGTTTAAGTAAGAATCCAGACATCTCTATTAGCGAATTAATGGAAGATATCCAAGGTCCTGATTTTCCTACTGCAGGTCTTATCTTAGGTAAAAGTGGTATTAGACGTGCTTATGAAACAGGTAGAGGTTCTATACAAATGCGTTCACGTGCTGAAATCGAAGAACGCGGTGGCGGTCGTCAACGTATCGTAGTTACAGAAATACCTTTCCAAGTAAACAAGGCACGTATGATAGAGAAAATTGCTGAACTTGTTCGTGATAAGAAAATCGATGGTATTACTGATTTACGTGATGAAACAAGTTTACGTACAGGTGTAAGAGTTGTTATTGATATTCGTAAGGATGCAAATGCTAGCGTTATATTAAATAACTTATATAAACAAACACCATTACAAACATCATTTGGTGTGAATATGATTGCCCTAGTTAATGGCAGACCTAAACTAATCAATCTTAAAGAAGCATTAGTACACTACTTAGAACATCAAAAAACAGTCGTACGTAGACGTACTGAATATAACTTAAGAAAAGCAAAAGATCGTGCGCATATTTTAGAAGGTTTACGTATAGCGCTAGATCATATCGATGAAATTATTACGACAATTCGTGAGTCTGAAACAGATAAAGTCGCAATGGAAAGCTTGCAAGAACGATTTAAATTGTCTGAGCGACAAGCACAAGCCATTTTAGACATGCGTTTAAGACGTCTGACTGGTTTAGAAAGAGACAAAATTGAATCAGAATATAACGATTTATTAGCATACATCGATGAATTAGAAGCTATTCTAGCGGACGAAGAAGTGTTATTACAATTAGTTCGTGACGAACTAACAGAGGTTAAAGAACGTTACGGTGACGAACGTCGTACAGAAATTCAACTTGGTGGCTTAGATGACATTGAAGATGAAGACTTAATCCCAGAAGAACAAATTGTTATTACTCTAAGTCATAATAACTATATTAAACGTCTCCCTGTATCTACATATCGTGCACAAAACCGTGGCGGTCGTGGTGTACAAGGTATGAATACTTTAGAAGAAGACTTCGTGAGTCAATTGGTTACGTTAAGTACACACGATAACGTCTTATTCTTTACAAATAAAGGACGCGTATACAAACTTAAAGGCTATGAAGTACCAGAACTTTCTCGTCAATCTAAAGGTATTCCAATTGTGAATGCCATTGAACTTGAAAATGATGAAAGTATTAGTACAATGATAGCTGTTAAAGACTTAGAAAGAGAAGATAACTACTTAGTGTTTGCTACACGTAAAGGTATCGTTAAACGTTCATCATTAAGTAATTTCTCTCGTATTAACAAAAACGGTAAAATCGCGATTAACTTTAAAGAAGATGATGAGTTAATAGCGGTTAGACTGACAGATGGTGAAGAAGATATCCTTATCGGTACAGCACATGCATCATTAATTCGCTTCTCTGAAAAAGCGTTACGTCCACTTGGTCGTACAGCAGCAGGTGTGAAAGGTATTACCTTACGTGAAGGTGATGAAGTTGTTGGCTTAGACGTTGCTCATGCTAATAGCGAAGACGAAGTGTTAGTTGTTACTGAAAATGGTTACGGTAAACGTACACCAGTTAGTGAATACCGATTATCTAATCGTGGTGGTAAAGGTATTAAAACTGCAACGATTACAGAACGTAATGGTAATATCGTATGTATTACTACAGTAACAGGTGAAGAAGACTTAATGGTTGTAACAAACGCAGGTGTGATCATTCGTCTTGATGTACATGATATTTCTCAAAATGGACGTTCTGCACAGGGTGTTAGACTTATGCGTTTAGGTAACGAACAATTCGTTTCTACAGTTGCTAAAGTAAAACAAGAAGACGAAGCAGATGTAGAAGATGAGAACGAAGAAAGTACTCAAAATGATCAAACTGGACCTAGCAATGAAGAAGTCATTGAAGGTGGCGCACCTGGTCAAGCTATTCAAACAGAAGTTACTGACGAAGAACAAGATAATTCAGATAACGATGAACGTATCGATGTAAGACAAGACTTTATGGATCGTGTCAATGAAGACATTGAAAATGATTCAGACGAAGATAATGAAGAAGAATAAAATTAAAATATAGACTAAAAATAAGACTTCCCTATAATAAGGGAAGTCTTATTTTGTGTTATATATGATTGAAATAGGACTTTAAGAAATATCTTATATCCTATTCTTCTAATTGCTTCATAGCAAATGGGATTTCATTAATTAAACGAGATGGTGGTACCACATACATCTTTTCTGATAACTTTTCGCCAATATAACTATGTGTATATGTGGCACTCATTACCGCTTCTTTAATACTATCAAATTGTCCTACAAAACTAGTAATCATACCAGCTAGTGTATCACCCATACCACCAGTAGCCATTGCTGGACTACCGATAGCTAATTTATAATCTTCATTTCTAAAGAATATCTCAGTACCATGTTTTTTAAGTACCACTGTAGCTCCTAATTGATTTACCGCTTCACGGTTACGTTCATATGTTTGTTCATCAATTGGAATACCACTTAATCGTTCCCATTCCTTTTGATGAGGCGTGAAGATAACACGACATGATGGTAATTGAGGTTTAAGTTTACTAAAGATAGTAATTGCATCACCATCGACGATTAAATTCTGATGAGGTTGAATATTTTGTAGTAGGAAAGTAATCGCATTATTCCCTTTAAAGTCTACGCCAAGTCCTGGACCAATTAAGATACTATCAGTCATTTCTATCATTTTAGTAAGCATCTTAGTGTCATTAATATCAATTACCATGGCTTCTGGACATCTAGAATGTAATGCTGCATGGTTTGTTGGATGCGTCGCAACAGTGATTAATCCACTACCACTAAATACACATGCACGTGCCGCTAACATAATTGCACCGCCTAAATTGGCAGAGCCACCAATTAATAGAATTTTACCGTAATCGCCTTTATGAGTATCTTCTTTTCTTTTGGGGATATTAACCGTATCTAAAGTTTCCATCTACCTAAACCTCCTTTTACCGGTATTATCTATTTGATTTAACAGTACTTACCGGGTTCAAATTTTTAATTAATATATAGTTGTAGCCTAATACATTTACTTATGAAAAAGGCTTACTCATTTCAAATACAATAGAAAATACTATACCTGTAATAGACTTTCGTCAATAGGTATTTAAGAAATATAACAGTCTACTTCATACATCAAAATTAAAATATTTTAGCGTATTAAATAATTAAATTGGTAATGTAATACAAAAATTATAAAAGGTATTGTTTATGTAAAAATGAAAACGTATACTTTTTACTAATAGAAGTTTTAATTCTACAAAAAGGGAGCTGTTTCTATGACTTTATTTTTAAATGGAGATGCTTTAACGATTGAAGATATCAAACAATTATTACACCAAGATTTAAAAATTGAAATTACAGAAGAAGCATTAGAAAGAGTTAAAAAAAGTAGAAGTGTAGTAGAAGGAATTATTAATAATAATGAAACGATTTATGGTATTACAACTGGTTTCGGTCTATTTAGTGATGTGCGTATTGATTCTACGCAATATAATGATTTACAAGTCAATTTAATACGTTCACATGCATGTGGTATGGGTGAACCCTTCTCTGAAGAAGTATCGCTCGTTATGATGATTTTACGTTTAAATACATTATTAAAAGGACATTCCGGTGTAACATTAGAATTAGTTGATCAATTACAATATTTTATCAATGAACGTATTATACCTGTGATTCCACAACAAGGTTCATTAGGTGCTTCTGGTGACTTAGCGCCTTTATCCCATTTAGCATTAGCGCTTATCGGTGAAGGTCTTGTATATTATAAAAATGAAGAAGTAGACAGTCGATATGTCTTAAATGAATTAGGAAGAACACCATTACATTTACAAGCAAAAGAAGGATTAGCCTTAATCAATGGTACACAAGCTATGACAGCTCAAGGCGTTATCAACTATATAGAAGCGGAAGATTTAGGATACCAAGCAGAATGGGTTGCTTCATTAACTCACCAAGCATTAAACGGTATCATTGATGCATATGACCATAGAGTGCATACCGTTAGAAATAGTCAAGAACAGGTTGATGTAGCTGCACGTATGCGTGACTGGTTATCAGATTCTCAATTAACTACAAGACAAGCTGAAATTCGCGTTCAAGATGCATACTCTTTACGTTGCATTCCACAAATTCATGGCGCTAGCTATCAAGTGTTTAATTATGTAAAAGAAAAGTTAGAGTTTGAAATGAATGCCGCTAATGATAATCCTCTTATATTTGAAGAAGATGGTGAAACTACAGTTATTTCTGGAGGTAATTTCCATGGCCAACCGATTGCATTTGCTTTAGATCATTTAAAACTAGGTGTGAGCGAACTAGCAAACGTTTCTGAGCGACGTGTTGAACGTTTAGTTAATCCACAACTTAATGGAGATTTACCAGCATTTTTAAGTCCAGAGCCTGGATTACAAAGTGGTGCGATGATTATGCAATATGCAGCAGCAAGTTTAGTTTCTGAAAATAAAACATTAGCTCATCCAGCGAGTGTAGATTCTATCCCTTCTTCAGCTAACCAAGAAGACCATGTTTCAATGGGAACTATCGCCTCAAGACACGGTTATCAAATGATTGAAAATGCGAGAAGAGTTATTGCAATTGAATGTATTATTGCCTTACAAGCTGTCGAACTTAAAGGTATAGAAGGATTATCACCAAAAACACGTGCTAAATATGACGAATTTAGAAATATTGTGCCATCTATTAAACAAGACAGACAATTCCATAAAGATATAGAAGCTGTATCCCAGTATCTAAAAGATAGTGCATATCATTAAGATCAGTTAAATAAAATTATTGAATTTTAAAATAACTTGAAAATTACAAAAAACTTTGCTATATTGTGAGTAAGTTAATAAAATATTGTTCGTAGGCCAAGTAGTATTAATGATGGATTTCAGAGAGCTTGTGGTTAGTGAGAACAAGTAATCCACTTTAATGTGAATCTACCTACATATAGTGAACAACCGGTGAATAACCGTTATTTTAGTTAAGTGCAGATAAAGTAATATCTTTGTTAGATATTTTCTTTGTTTGTTAAATAGGGTGGCAACGCGTAGACCACGTCCCTTGTTGGGGCGTGGTCTTTTTGTATGCTTTTATACATTGTTGTCACGCTAAATATAAATTATAGGAAATGGGAAAGGATGAAGGTTTCATGTTAGATATTAAACTTTTTAGAACTGAGCCAGATAGAGTTAAGAGCAAAATTGAATTAAGAGGAGACGACCCTAAAGTAGTCGATGAAGTATTAGAATTAGACGAAAAACGTCGTACTTTAATTAGCAAGACAGAAGAAATGAAAGCACAACGTAATAAAGTAAGTGAAGAAATTGCTCAGAAGAAACGTAATAAAGAAAACGCTGATGACGTTATTGCTGAAATGCGTCAATTAGGTGATGATATTAAAGAATATGATACACAATTAAATGAAATTGATAATAAAATGACTGACATTCTTGTCCGTATTCCTAACCTTATCAATGATGATGTACCTCAAGGTGATTCAGATGAAGAAAATATTGAAGTTAAAAAATGGGGTACACCACGTGAATTTGATTTTGAAGCTAAAGCTCACTGGGATATCGTAGAAGATCTTAAAATGGCTGATTTTGATCGTGCTGCTAAAATCTCTGGTGCACGTTTCGTATACTTAACAAGAGATGGCGCACAATTAGAACGTGCTTTAATGAACTATATGATTACTAAACATACAACTCAACATGGTTACACTGAAATGATGGTTCCTCAATTAGTTAACTCTGATACTATGTTTGGTACAGGACAATTACCTAAATTCGAAGAAGACTTATTTAAAGTAGAAAAAGAAGGATTATACACAATCCCAACTGCTGAAGTACCTTTAACTAACTTCTACCGTGATGAAATTATTCAACCAGGTGTATTACCTGAAAAATTCACTGGACAATCTGCATGTTTCCGTAGTGAAGCGGGTTCAGCTGGTAGAGATACAAGAGGTTTAATTCGTTTACACCAATTCGATAAAGTTGAAATGGTACGTTTCGAAAAACCTGAAGATTCTTGGGATGCTTTAGAAGAAATGACATCAAACGCTGAAGCTATCTTAGAAGAATTAGGTTTACCATACCGTCGTGTGATTCTTTGTACTGGAGATATCGGATTCAGTGCTAGTAAAACATATGACTTAGAAGTATGGTTACCAAGCTACAATGATTACAAAGAAATTAGTTCTTGCTCAAACTGTACTGATTTCCAAGCACGTCGTGCAAATATCCGTTTCAAACGTGATAATGCAGCTAAACCTGAATTAGCGCATACGTTAAATGGTAGTGGTTTAGCTGTAGGTCGTACATTCGCAGCAATCGTTGAGAACTACCAAAATGAAGATGGTACTGTAACAATCCCTGAAGCCTTAGTACCATTCATGGGTGGTAAAACTCACATTCAAAAGCCAACTAAATAATAAGATTGTTTGCGAATAAATAGTAAACATGCGTGGTAATGAAGAGCCATCATTGCCACGTATTTTTTTATGCCATTTTATATATGAAGCAGGGTAGGGGAGCATTAAATTTAAAAAAATATCTGTAATTATATGCGGGTAAGTCTAAATATTTATTGAAAATTCTGTCATATATTAAACGTTGTAATGACAACGGTTTTAAACGGAAGTTTGTCTAACGTCACACATACAGTAGTCTAAAAATATTGCCGTTTTGTGAATTGTATATTAGACTTGAATTTATTATTTACGATCTTATAAATAGAATGAAAAAGGGGGCGACACATACATATATGACACATCTCACATTTAGACAAGGCGTGAAAGAATGTATTCCAACTTTATTTGGATATGCAGGCGTAGGTATTTCGTTTGGAATTGTTGCCGCATCTCAAAAGTTTAGTTTGTTAGAAATTATTTTACTTTGTTTAATTATTTATGCAGGTGCTGCTCAATTTATTATTTGTGCTTTAGTAATTGCAGGTACACCTATAACTGCGATAGTATTAACAACATTTATTGTGAATTCACGCATGTTTCTATTGAGTATGACTTTAGCGCCCAATTATAAATCTTATAGTTTATGGAATAGAGTTGGTTTAGGGTCACTCGTAACCGATGAAACATTTGGTGTTGCCATCACGCCGTATTTAAAGGGAGAATCAATTAATGATCGATGGTTACATGGATTAAATATTACTGCATATTTATTTTGGACATTTTCATGTGTGGTTGGGGCGCTCTTTGGAAAATATATTTCAAACCCAGAAATGTTAGGATTAGACTTTGCTATTACTGCTATGTTCGTCTTCTTAGGTATCGCTCAATTTGAATCGGTTAAGAAATCTAAAATTAATATTTATCTTGTTTTAATTTTATTCGTTATTGTGATGATGCTAGCGTTAAGCTTTGTTATGCCATCATATGTAGCGATTATTATTTCAGCAGTGGTCGCTTCTGCACTTGGGGTGGTGATGGATAGATGATGACAGATACGCATATGTTAGTTGTAATCATATTATGTGGTGTAGTTACACTATTGGTTAGAATTATTCCATTTATGATGATTTCACGAGTTAGTTTGCCAGATGTTGTGATACGATGGCTTTCATTTATTCCTATTACACTTTTTACAGCACTCGTTTTAGACGGCATCATTCAACAACATGAGGGTAGTGTAGGATACACTTTAAATATTCCATTCATTATTGCTCTTATACCTACAGTACTTTTAGCAATTTTAACGAGAAGTCTAACTTGGACTATTTTAGGTGGTATTGTCTTTATAGCGATTTTAAGATATTTTATTTAACATTTTCTTCGTATCATATTGAATTTCAAATTCGAGTTAGTTAAACTTTAAGTAATTAGAATATTTTGATAATTATCGTTTTTCTTAAAAACTTAATCATAAAACCTTATTCAGAGAAGTTGAGGGACTTGGCCCGTAGACGCTTCAGCAACCGGCTACAAATATTAAGAGTACGGTGCTAAAACCAACGATTACTCGAATGATAAGTACTGAACCGCTTCTTACTTTTCAAAGAGTAAGAAGCTTTTTTATTTAAAGGAGGATGGATTGATATATGTCGAATTATATTGTTGATACATTACATTTAGGCGAATTCACGACTGAGTCAGGAGAAACAATACAAGATTTGAAACTAAGATATGAACATGTAGGTTATCCTGGACAACCATTAGCACTAATCTGTCATGCGCTAACTGGTAATCATTTAACATATGGTACTAATGACAATCCAGGTTGGTGGCGTGAAATTATTGATGGTGGATATATGCCAATTAATGATTATCAATTTTTAACATTTAACGTCATTGGCAGTCCGTTTGGTTCAAGTTCAAAATTTAACGATAAGCACTTTCCTAATCATTTAACATTAAGAGATATAGTTCGTGCCCTTGAAAAAGGGATAGCAGCATTAGGATTTAATAAAATTGATATATTGATTGGTGGAAGCTTAGGTGGTATGCAAGCGTTAGAATTTCTTTATAATCAACGTTTTCCTGTGAATAAAGCGGTCATACTAGCCGCTACTGAAAAAACGTCATCATATAGTCGAGCATTTAATGAAATTGCAAGACAAGCCATTCATATCGGAGGCAAGGAAGGTTTAAGTATTGCTCGTCAATTAGGATTCTTAACTTATCGTTCTTCGAAAAGTTATGATCAGCGATTCACTCCAGAAGAAGTTGTCAATTACCAACAACATCAAGGAGATAAATTCAAAGAATCATTTGATTTATCATGCTATTTAACACTGCTAGATGTCTTAGATAGTCATAATATTGATAGAGGTAGAGATGATGTTGATGAAGTGTTCAAATCACTAGATACTAAAGTCTTAACAATGGGATTTATTGATGATTTATTATACCCTGACGATCAAGTGTTAGCTGCGGGGCAACGATTTAAATATCATCGTCACATTTTCGTACCAGATAATGTTGGACATGATGGCTTTTTACTAAACTTTGAAACTTGGGCACCTAATCTATATTACTTTTTAAATTTAAAACAAATAAGACGTTAGTTAACTAACTTGAAGTAGTAATTAGAATAAATATTTTTAATAGGAAGCATGCGAGAAATCACCCTTCATAAATGACTATAGTACTTTATTGTTTATTTTTTTCAAAGAGGTTAAAATAGTAGTTATAGTCAAAAAAAGTATGGGAGTGGCGTGTGTGTTTTCAAAAATACAACCTAAAGCAACTATTATAGGGACTTTAGTATTAGCGATAGTAGCTTTAGTAACACATGTATTACCTATTCTCGGCTTAATTTTATGTTTATTTGCAACAATCCCAGGTGTCGTGTTATGGAATAAATCTATTCAATCATTTGGAATTAGTGCTTTAGTAACAGTTATAATTACAACCTTATTAGGTAATACATTCGTCTTAAGTATCATGGTTCTAGTGATTTTAACAAGTTTAATCATTGGACAATTACTTAAGGAAAGAGCAACAAAAGAAAGAATTTTATATGTAACAACGGTATCTCTAAGCTTAATGACATTGATAGGATTCATGTTATTACAAGTATTTGAAAAAATACCAAGAGCAACCGCATTAGTTAACCCTGTTAAAGAAACCGTACATAACGTTTTATTAACAAGTGGAGCAAATGCTGATTATAGACAGATGCTTGAAGAAAGCATCCGCAAAATGACGGTCCAACTCCCAAGTTATCTCATTATTATCGTTTTCCTTATCGTTTTAATTAATCTGATTATAACATTTCCAATCCTACGTAAATTCAAAGTAGCGACGCCTATATTCAAGCCATTGTTTGCTTGGCAAATGAATCGTACGCTATTAACAATCTATATTATTGATTTAATTTGCGTGATGTTTGCGACTCAACCAAATACTTTCCAGAGTATCGTTTTGAACTTTGAAGTTGTGTTATCATTAGTGATGTACATTCAAGGGATGAGCGTCATTCATTTCTTCGGGAAAGCGAAACGATTACCGAATGTAGTAACAGTTATATTAATGATTTTAGGAACATTATTAACACCTATGACACACATTGTAGGATTAATTGGTGTCATTGATTTATGTATTAATTTAAAACAACTAATGAATAACAATAATAATAAAAAGTGATGAGAGGTGGAAAAATGAACCGTCAATCCACTAAAAAAGCTTTGCTCATACCTTTTATTGTAATGGCATTAACAGCCATTGCTTTAGTCGTCGTTTGGTTTATATTTAACCAAATTATCGCAGGTATAGCAGCAGGAGTACTACTAGTGATGTTGATTGCTAGTGGATTCTTGTTGAGACAAGCTTTTATGAAAATGGACAATTACGTGGATGATTTAAGTGGCCATATTACAACGAGTAGTAATAAGGCAATTAAACACTTGCCAATCGGGATGATTGTATTAGATGAAAATGACCATATTGAATGGGTTAACCAATTTATGTCTGAACATCTAACAACAAACGTGATTTCAGAATCGGTTAATGAAGTATTTCCCAATATTTTAAAGCAATTAGAGAAAGTTCAAGAAATTGAAATTGAACACGAAAATTATCATTTCAGAGTACGTTATTCTGATAATGAACATTGTTTATACTTCTTTAATATTACAGAAGAGGTACAAACTAATCAGTTATATGAAGATTCTAAACCAATTATCATGACATTATTCTTAGATAACTACGATGAAATCACACAAAATATGAACGATACACAACGTTCTGAAATTAACTCTATGGTTACACGAGTAATCAGCAGATGGACTTCAGAATATGGTATCTTCTTTAAACGTTATAATTCAGATCAATTCGTAGCATATTTAAACCAAAAGATTTTAGCGGAAATTGAAAACTCAAATTTCAATATTCTAAGTCAATTACGTGAAAAAAGTGTCGGCTACCGCGCGCAACTTACATTAAGTATAGGTGTTGGTGAAGGTACTGAAAATCTTATTGACCTTGGTGAATTATCACAATCAGGCTTAGACTTAGCATTAGGCCGTGGTGGTGACCAAGTTGCTATTAAAAATATGAATGGTAACGTGCGTTTCTATGGTGGTAAGACTGACCCAATGGAAAAACGTACACGTGTAAGAGCACGAGTTACTTCACATGCATTAAAAGATATCTTAACTGAAGGCGATAAAGTTATCGTTATGGGACATAAACGACCAGACTTAGACGCTATAGGCGCAGCAATCGGTGTATCTAGATTTGCATTAATGAATAATTTAGAAGCTTATGTTGTGTTAAATGAATCAGATATCGACCCAACATTGCGTCGTGTTATGGATGAAATTGATAAGAAACCAGAACTTAAAGAACGTTTCATTACGTCAGATGATGCATGGGACATGATGACTTCGAAAACAACAGTCGTTGTCGTTGATACACATAAACCTGAAATGGTCTTAGATGAAAATGTATTAAACAAAGCTAACCGTAAAGTAGTCATTGATCACCATAGACGAGGCGAAAGCTTTATTTCTAATCCTTTATTGGTATATATGGAACCTTACGCAAGTTCAACAGCAGAACTTGTAACAGAGTTATTAGAATATCAACCAACAGAACAACGCTTAACAAGACTTGAATCAACAGTAATGTATGCTGGTATTATTGTAGATACACGTAACTTTACATTACGTACAGGTTCAAGAACGTTTGATGCGGCAAGCTATTTACGTGCTCATGGTGCAGATACAATCTTAACGCAACACTTCTTAAAAGATGATGTTGATACGTACATTAATCGTTCTGAATTAATTAGAACAGTAGAAGTACAAGATAATGGCGTTGCAATTGCCCATGGATCTGACGATAAGATTTATCATCCTGTTACAGTTGCACAAGCAGCCGATGAGTTGTTAAGTTTAGAAGGTATAGAAGCTTCTTATGTAGTCGCGAAACGTGAAGATAATTTAGTTGGTATATCATCTGCCCGTTCATTAGGTGCTGTTAACGTTCAGTTAACTATGGAAGCCTTAGGTGGCGGTGGACACTTAACTAACGCAGCGACTCAATTAAAAGGTGTCTCAGTTGAAGAGGCTATCGCACAATTACAACAAGCTATAACAGAACAAATGAGTAGGAGTGAAAACGCATGAAAGTAATTTTTACACAAGATGTTAAAGGTAAAGGTAAAAAAGGCGAAGTTAAAGATGTACCAGTAGGTTATGCAAATAATTTCTTATTAAAAAATAATTACGCTGTAGAAGCGACTCCTGGTAACTTAAAACAATTAGAACAACAAAATAAACGTGCTGAAGCAGATAGACAACAAGAGATTGAAGATGCTAAAGCATTAAAAGAAAAATTAGCAAATATCGAAGTTGAAGTATCTGCTAAAACTGGTGAAGGCGGCAAATTATTTGGTTCAGTAAGTACGAAACAAATTGCGCAAGCACTTAAAGATCAACATGATATTAAACTTGATAAACGTAAAATGGATTTACCACAAGGTATCCACACATTAGGTTATACAAATGTACCTGTTAAATTAGATAAAGAAGTTGAAGGTACAATTCGTGTGCATACAGTAGAACAATAAGATGGATTGAAATAGAGGTGTGATCAATAATGGATAATATGTACGAGCAAAATCAAATGCCACATAGCAACGAAGCCGAACAATCTGTCTTAGGTGCCATTATTATTGATCCAGAATTGATTAATACAACTCAGGAAGTGTTACTTCCTGAGTCATTTTATAGAGGCGCCCATCAACACATTTTCCGTGCGATGATGCACTTAAATGAAGATAACAAAGAAATTGATGTTGTGACGTTGATGGATCAACTTACAACTGAAGGAAGTTTAAGTGAAGCGGGTGGTCCGCAATATCTTGCAGAATTATCTACAAACGTACCTACTACAAGAAACGTTCAGTATTATACGGATATCGTATTCAAACACGCGCTTAAACGTAAGTTAATTCAAACTGCAGATAGTATTGCTAATGATGGATATAATGATGAATTAGAATTAGATACTATTTTAAGTGATGCGGAACGACGTATTTTAGAATTGTCATCCACACGTGAGAGTGATGGCTTTCAAGATATTAGAGACGTATTAGGTAAAGTGTATGAAACTGCGGAAGAACTCGATCAAAATAGTGGTCAAACACCAGGTATACCAACAGGATACCGTGATTTAGACCAAATGACAGCAGGATTTAACCGAAATGATTTGATTATATTAGCGGCACGTCCATCTGTAGGTAAGACTGCCTTTGCGCTTAATATTGCACAAAAGGTAGCGACACATGAAGATTTATATACTGTTGGAATCTTCTCACTAGAGATGGGTGCAGACCAATTAGCTACACGTATGATTTGTAGTTCAGGTAATGTCGACTCTAACCGTTTGAGAACTGGTACTATGACGGAAGAAGACTGGAACAGATTTACTATTGCAGTCGGTAAGTTATCCCGTACTAAAATATTTATCGATGACACGCCAGGTATTCGAATCAATGATATACGTTCTAAATGCCGTCGACTTAAACAAGAACACGGTTTAGATATGATTGTGATTGACTATCTTCAATTAATACAAGGTAGTGGTTCAAGATTCTCAGACAATCGTCAACAAGAAGTATCTGAAATCTCACGTACGCTTAAAGCTATTGCCCGTGAATTAGAATGTCCAGTTATCGCATTGAGTCAGTTATCACGTGGTGTGGAACAACGACAAGATAAACGACCAATGATGAGTGATATTCGTGAATCAGGTTCTATCGAGCAAGATGCTGATATCGTCGCTTTCTTATACCGTGATGATTATTATAATCGTGGTGAAGATGAGGATGATGACGATGATTCAAGCTTTGAACCACAAACTAATGATGATAATGGTGAAATTGAAATCATCATCGCTAAACAACGTAACGGCCCAACCGGTACCGTTAAACTACACTTCATGAAACAATATAATAAATTTACTGATATTGATTATGCTCATGCAGAAATGGGGTAAAAAATATTACAAATAAATTTCCGTACGATAAAATTAATTTTAGTTTTATTGTACGGTTTTTATTTTGTCTTTTAGCTTGATATTATGAATAAGTTTGTATATTGATTTTTAGTTAATTAGGCTAAAATACTTTATTTAAAGGGTTTATCAGACTTTTGAAGATTATATATTTTCTTAAAAGGTAAATCATATTGCCCAAAATTAATGTTCGATTTTTATTTGCAATATGGTATTTATATTGGTAAAATACTTCATGGTTAAATGAGAAAAATTTGGAGGTGCTCATATGTCATCAATCGTAGTAGTTGGGACACAATGGGGAGACGAAGGTAAAGGTAAAATTACTGATTTCTTAGCAGAGCAAGCAGATGTTATTGCACGTTTTTCAGGTGGTAATAACGCAGGACATACCATTCAATTTGGTGGAGAAACATATAAATTACATTTAGTACCATCAGGTATCTTTTATAAAGATAAATTAGCAGTAATCGGTAATGGTGTGGTTGTAGATCCAGTTGCATTACTTAAAGAATTAGATGGTTTAAATGAACGTGGTATCTCAACAGATAACTTACGTATTTCAAACCGCGCGCAAGTGATTTTACCTTATCATATCGCACAAGACGAATTTGAAGAGCGTCTTCGTGGTGATAATAAAATCGGTACAACGAAAAAAGGTATCGGCCCAGCATACGTAGATAAAGCACAACGAATTGGTATCCGTATGGGAGACCTAATGGAAAAAGAAACTTTCGAAAGACGTCTAAAAGAAAATATTGCATATAAATCAGCATATTTCAAAGGTATGTTTAACGAAACATGCCCTAGCTTTGAAGATATGTTTGAAGAATATTATGCTGCAGGTCAACGTTTAAAAGAATTCGTTACAGATACACCTAAAATATTAGATGATGCATTTGTTGCGGATGAGAAAGTATTATTCGAAGGTGCACAAGGTGTTATGTTAGATATCGACCATGGTACATACCCATTCGTAACTTCAAGTAACCCAGTAGCAGGTAACGTAACTGTAGGTACAGGTGTAGGCCCAACTTACGTGTCTAAAGTAATTGGTGTTTGTAAAGCATATACATCACGTGTTGGTGATGGCCCATTCCCTACTGAATTATTTGATGAAGATGGACATCATATTAGAGAAGTTGGTCGTGAATATGGTACAACAACAGGACGTCCTCGTCGTGTAGGTTGGTTCGACTCAGTAGTATTACGTCATTCACGTCGTGTGAGTGGTATCACAGACTTATCTATTAACTCAATTGATGTTTTAACAGGTTTAGATACAGTTAAAATTTGTACTGCTTATGAATTAGACGGTGAAAAAATTACTGAATATCCTGCAAACCTAGATCAATTACAACGTTGTAAACCAATCTTCGAAGAGTTACCAGGTTGGACAGAAGATATTACGGGTTGTCGCAGTTTAGAAGAATTACCTGAAAATGCACGTAAATATTTAGAACGTATTTCTGAATTATGTGGCGTGCACATTTCAATCTTCTCAGTTGGTCCAGACCGTGAACAAACAAACCTATTAGAAAAATTATGGTAAAAGTTAGACAACAATAAATTTTATACTCTAATATTTTGAAAAAAACCGATTCGTCCATAAAAGCGAATCGGTTTTTTCCTGTTTAAATAAACAATTAAAATTTGTGGTAATGAGGGAGCATGATTAAATCATTTCAATTCAATGCCATTGTATATACACATATTCAATTCAAGTAAGTCATTTTCAAATAATCATAAGTCTATCGTCACTTTTATAGCAATATTTCTCCTTTATTAACATTTCAAAAATAATGTTATATTTATGTAAAAAAATAGCTTGTCATGTAAATAACGGCTATGCTATAATCTATCTTGTGCTTAAGAACGGCTCCTTGGTCAAGCGGTTAAGACACCGCCCTTTCACGGCGGTAACACGGGTTCGAGTCCCGTAGGAGTCACCATTTTTTAGGTCTCGTAGTGTAGCGGTTAACACGCCTGCCTGTCACGCAGGAGATCGCGGGTTCGATTCCCGTCGAGACCGTATTGCCTACCCAAGAGGGTAGGCATTTTTTTATGTTTATTTTTACTGATTAGCAAAGTCGTTCATCAACTTATTCGTCGCTCTACTCTATAACACCGCACATCATTCTTCATTATAGATAAATGAATCAATCTCCCACCACATCATGCTACAATCCACTCATTTTACAACTCTATGACAATAGGCAATCGAAACTTAACATTTATCCTTTCACTGCAACTAAAGAAATGTAAAACATTGAATTAATCACTTTTATACTTAATTTTTATATTACAAAATAATGAAATAGATATCATTTAGTTTTTAAAGGTTACTGAAAGTGTTCAACTTATTTTGTGATATACAATTTTGGTGGTAAAATTATATATAATATTATTCTATAATTTTTTATACAAAAATAGAATTAACCGTTCATAAATGGTAAATTATATAGTAGTTACTGTGCTATCAATGCACAATAGTTTGAGTCGTGAGAAAGGTCTCAAACGTTACGAATGAAGCTAAGTTGAACGGTAGAATTATACTTTGAGAAATGAGGTTTATATATATGGCTAGAAAAGTTGTGGTAGTCGACGATGAAAAACCAATTGCTGATATTTTAGAATTTAATCTTAAAAAAGAAGGATACGATGTATTTTGCGCGTACGATGGTAACGACGCAGTAGATTTAATTTATGATGAAGAACCAGACATCGTTCTATTAGACATCATGTTACCTGGTAGAGATGGCATGGAAGTTTGTCGTGAAGTACGTAAGAAATACGAAATGCCAATCATTATGTTAACTGCAAAAGATTCTGAAATTGATAAAGTTTTAGGATTAGAATTAGGTGCGGATGACTATGTGACGAAACCATTTAGTACACGTGAATTAATCGCTCGTGTAAAAGCAAACTTACGTCGTCATTATTCTCAACCAGCACAAGAAGTGAATGATACAACAAACGAAATTTCAATTAAAGATATCGTCATTTATCCTGATGCATATTCTATTAAAAAACGTGGTGATGACATCGAGTTAACACACCGTGAATTTGAGTTGTTCCATTACCTTTCTAAACATATGGGTCAAGTAATGACACGTGAACATTTATTACAAACTGTGTGGGGCTATGATTATTTTGGAGATGTACGTACAGTGGACGTAACGATTCGTCGTTTACGTGAAAAAATTGAAGATGATCCATCACACCCTGAATATATTGTGACACGTAGAGGCGTTGGATACTTCCTCCAACAACATGATTAGAGGTTCAGTCGAATGAAGTGGCTTAAACAACTCCAATCCCTTCACACGAAACTAGTCATTGTATATGTCTTACTGATTATTATTGGTATGCAAATTATTGGTTTGTATTTTACTAATAGTTTGGAAAAGGAATTATTAGATAACTTTAAAAAGAATATTACGCAATATGCGAAACAATTAGATGTAAGCATTGAGAAAGTTTATAACGAAAAAGGTTCGGTTAACGCTCAGAAAGATATTCAAAATCTTTTGAGCGAGTATGCCAACCGTCAAGAAATTGGTGAAATTCGTTTTATAGATAAAGATCAAATTATTATGGCGACAACGAAGCAGTCTAACCGCGATCTTATCAATCAAAAGGCAAACGATAGCTCTGTTCAAAAAGCATTATCACTAGGTCAAAGTAATAACCATATGGTATTGAAAGACTATGGTAATGGTAAAGAAAGGGTTTGGGTATATAACATACCTGTTAAAGCTGATAAACAAACGATAGGCAATATTTACATAGAATCGAAAATTAATGACGTATACAATCAACTGAATAATATTAATCAAATCTTTATTGTAGGTACCGCTATTTCGTTATTTATTACCGTCATACTCGGTTTCTTTATTGCGCGAACGATAACCAAACCGATTACCGATATGCGTAACCAGACAGTTGAGATGTCTAAAGGTAACTATACCCAACGTGTTAAAATTTATGGTAATGACGAAATCGGTGAACTTGCGCTCGCATTCAATAATTTATCCAAACGAGTTCAAGAAGCACAAGCGAATACGGAAAGTGAGAAACGCCGTCTAGACTCTGTTATCACACATATGAGTGACGGTATCTTAGCAACAGATAGACGTGGTCGTGTACGTATCGCCAATGATATGGCACTTAAAATGCTAGGTATGGCTAAAGAAGACCTTATCGGCTACTATATGTTAAGTGTTTTAAACTTAGAAGAAGAATTCTCACTAGAAGAAATTAATGAAAATAACGACAGCTTCTTATTAGACATTAATGAAGAAGAAGGCATCATTGCACGTGTTAACTTCAGTACAATTGTGCAAGAAACAGGCTTTGTAACAGGTTATATTGCTGTACTTCATGATGTAACAGAACAACAACAAGTAGAACGTGAACGTCGTGAGTTCGTTGCTAACGTGTCACACGAACTACGTACACCATTAACATCTATGAATAGTTATATCGAAGCACTAGAAGAAGGTGCTTGGAAAGACGATGATTTAGCACCACAATTCTTATCCGTTACACGTGAAGAAACTGAACGTATGATTCGACTCGTTAATGACTTACTTCAATTATCTAAAATGGATAATGAATCCGATCAAATTACGAAAGAAATTGTCGACTTTAACATGTTTATTAATAAGATTATTAATCGACATGAAATGTCTGCTAAAGATACAACATTCGTACGCGAAATTCCACAGCAAACTATTTTTGCTGAAATAGATCCAGATAAGATGACACAAGTATTTGATAACGTTATTACGAATGCAATGAAATATTCTCGTGGTGATAAACGCGTTGAGTTCCACGTGAAACAAAATGCACTTTACAATAGAATGACGATTCGTATCAAAGATAATGGTATCGGTATTCCTATTAATAAAGTAGATAAAATCTTTGATAGATTCTACCGTGTCGACAAAGCACGTACACGTAAAATGGGTGGTACAGGTCTTGGTTTAGCAATTTCTAAAGAGATTGTTGAGGCACACAATGGCCGTATTTGGGCAAATAGTGTCGAAGGACAAGGTACATCTATCTTCATTACCCTACCATGTGAAATTATTGAAGATGGTGATTGGGATGAATAGTAAAGAATACATCAAAACGATTATCCTGATACTACTTGTATTAATGAGTATCGTTTTAACTTATATGGTATGGAACTTCTCACCTGATCTATCAAATGCAGATAGTACGTCATCAGATAATAAGAAAGATAATTCTAAACCTATTGGAAAACCAATGAGTGCGAAAATGGATAAAACCATCACACCATTTCAAATCGTTCAATCTAATGGCGATAAAACAAAAGGTATGCCAGCAACAGGTCATGCAGTATCTCAAATCTTAAGCCCATTAAAAGATAAAAATGTTGATTCAGTACAGCATTTAAAACGAAATCATAACTTAATTATTCCTGAATTAAGCGATAACTTTATCGTTCTTGATTTCACATATGATTTACCGTTATCAACTTATTTAAGCCAAGTATTAAACATAGATGCTAAGACACCAAATCATTTTAACTTTAATCGACTACTTATTGACCAAGATCAAGAAGGTCATGTGATATTATATGCGATTAGTAAAGATAGACATCAAGTTGTGAAGATGAAAACATCTGTTAAAGGTAAAGATGTGAATCAATCATTAAAAAATCTTAGCTCAGAAATGCAAAAGTATATAGAAATCATCACCAATAAAGACACAATTGATAAAGCAACACATATTTTTGCACCAGATAAACCTAAAGACCTCAAATGTTATCGTATGGTATTTAATACGATTAATGTAGAAAAAATGAATTCTGTATTATTTAACGATTCAACTATCGTCCGTAGTTCTCAAAGTGGCTTGACGACGTACAATAATAATACAGGTGTTGCTAACTATAACGATAAGAGTGAGAAATACCATTATAGAAACTTGTCCGAAGATGAGAAAAGCTCTACCAATATGGAAGAAACAATTGGTGGTACATTCGAATTTATCAATGGACACGGTGGTTTCTTAGACGAAGATTATAGATTGTTTAGCACTGATAATATGAGTGGTGAATTAACTTATCAACGATTCTTAAATGGTTACCCTACGTTCAACACTCAAAAATTAAATGAAATTCAAGTGACATGGGGCGATAAAGGCGTATTTGATTACAAACGCTCATTATTACGAACTGATGTCATATTGAATAGTGGCGATAAAAAGTCATTACAAAGTGCAGAATCAGTACGCTCAGCACTTGCTAACAATAATAGTATTGATTTTGAACGCGTATCCAATATAGCGGTTGGTTACAATATGGATGACCGACCTAAAAATGATGATATTGAAGTACAACGTAATAGCGAATTTACGCCTCAATGGTATGTCGAATATGACGGCAAATGGTATGCATTTAAAGATGGGGGGCTAGAATAAATGAACTGGAAACTGACAAAGACACTATTCATTTTCGTATTTATTCTTGTCAACATCTTCTTAGTTGCTATATATATAGATAAAGTTAATAAATCACAGATTAATGAAGCGGTAAGTGATAATCGTGTTAACTTCCAACAAGAAGAGATTAAAGTCCCCACTGACGTCTTAAATAAAGATGTTAAAAATACTGAAATGCAACAAATTACTGCTCAGTCTAAAAACTTTTCAAGTTATGCTAAAAAACATTCAAGCTTGAGTACATCCGATTCAGGTAAGGTGCTTAATGGCGAGATAAATAGTACAGTCAATGTAAGTGATAGTAATTTAAAAGAGATTAAGAATTATATGAAAGACAATATATTTGGTGGTAAAAATTATCAGTTGAGTAAGATGAATTCTGATTCAATGACTTTTGAACAAATTTACAATGGCTACCCTATAATGAACAATAGTAAAGCACTATTGAAGTTCAATATTAATGATCATAAAGCATCTAGTTATAAACAAACAATGATGAATGATATTCAAGCAGCTAAAGGTTCAAATAGTAGTAAAAGCCAAGTAATAGGCCCGAGAAAAGCAATAGAAGCCCTATACTTCAATCGCTATCTTAAACGCCATGATGAAGTAGTTGACGCACGATTAGGCTACTATTCAGTTGTTAAAGAAAATAACGTTCAGTTATTACAACCTAACTGGGAAATCAAAGTTAAACATAACGGCAAAGACAAAACTAAGACATACTACGTCGAAGCCACAAGTACCAACCCTAAAGTTATAGATAAGTAGTAAAAGGTCTGTAGAAAAGCGCTTAGAGTTTGAGCAGAATCGAAACGGAGAGCAAAATTGTTTCTCAAATTTTGTCGAGCCGTGAGAACTTCTGCCGAGAACTCTGCTTTTCGAAAGCCGTCAATCACAGATTTGCTATTGTTAGTCTTGCCCCGGCAAGGATGACTAGATTAGTAACTAGTCAAAGACGAAGTTAATGATCAGTCAGCTACTGCCAGGTCTGTAGAAAAGCGTTTAGAGCTTTAGCTCAGGCGAACCTTTAAAAGTAATACTTCGTATTGTAGGGGCTCCCTTTCCCAGGGTACAGTTTCAGCCAGAAATACTGCACAGATAAATCTGTGAGTATTTCTAAGGTCTTCAACTAGTACTGTTCCCTCGGGAGTTTCGCCATAAATACTTCGTATTAATATATAAGTTTAACTGTCTACAAAGGTTTGTACTTTGTAGGCAGTTTTTATGTTCTCATTTGTATGTTGAACAATTATCTCGTTAATTAAATGATTCAAGGGAAAAACTTAATTTATCAATATACCGGTAGTTTAATAAACGGAGTATTGGCAGATTAATGTCATAATTGGTATAGTATAATATAAGCTATTTTAAGAACGGGTGGTTTCAGTACATAACTGAAATCAAAAAGTTAATCAATTAATAAAGAAAAATACAAAAATGATACGGAAGGCACTCTTACGTCACTAAGAGGGATGAGTGCTATATTAGAAAGGATGAGCCGCTTGATACGCATGAGTGTATTAGCAAGTGGTAGTACGGGCAATGCCACATATGTAGAAAATGAAAAAGGAAGTATTCTTGTTGATGTTGGTCTAACAGGTAAGAAGATGGAAGAACTTTTTGGCCAAATCGACCGCAACATCAAAGATTTAAATGGTATTTTAGTTACACATGAACACATTGACCATATTAAAGGTCTAGGCGTGTTAGCACGTAAATATAACTTACCTATTTATGCGAATGAAAATACATGGAAAGCAATAGAAAAGAAAGATAGTCGCATTCCAATGGATCAAAAGTTCATATTCAACCCTTATGAAACACAATCAATTGCAGGATTTGATATAGAGTCATTTAACGTGTCACACGATGCGATTGATCCTCAATTTTACATTTTCCATAATGATCATAAGAAGTTTACGATTTTAACAGATACAGGTTATGTTTCAGACAGAATGAAAGGCATGATTCAAGGTAGTGATGCCTTCATCTTTGAAAGTAACCATGATGTGGATATGTTACGCATGTGTCGTTATCCATGGAAGACAAAACAACGTATTTTAGGAGATATGGGACACGTATCTAATGAAGATGCTGGTTTAGCGATGACAGATGTGATTACAGGTAATACGAAACGTATTTACCTATCTCATTTATCTCAAGATAATAATATGAAGGACTTAGCACGTATGAGTGTTGGACAAGTGTTAAATCAACATGATATTGATACTGAAAAAGAAGTCTTATTGTGTGATACAGATAAAGCACAAGCGACACCAATATATACATTATAGTTATTTTAGACAGAGCGAGACGGGAATGTCTTGCTCTTTTTTTATGTCTTTTTCTGTGGAAAAGTCATTGAAGAAGGTCTTAAAAGCGATGTTTATAAGGGATAAGTGGATAAAATAGATTAAGACTATCGTGAAGTTATCCACTGAATTGTTCATAGTTATCCAGAGTTGTGTACAATACACACAGAAATACCCACATTGTACACATACTTATCCACAAAATAACAAGTTATTCCACAGAAATTGTGAGTAAATACTAATATTTTATAAAAATTGGGGATATAAACTGGTACAATAAGAGGGAATACTGTGAACAAGTTGATAACTTGTGGATAACTCTAATAAGTATAAGTGGAGGATAATATGAAAATCACAATTCTTTCAGTTGGAAAACTAAAAGAGAAATACTGGAAACAAGCAATTGCAGAATATGAAAAACGATTAGGTGCATACACTAAAATTGAAATAATAGAAGTGCCAGATGAAAAAGCACCTGAAAATATGAGTGACAAAGAAATTGAACAAGTAAAAGAAAAAGAAGGACAACGTTTATTAGCTAAGATCAAACCACAAGCAACGGTTATTACATTAGAAATTGAAGGTAAGATGTTGTCATCAGAAGGTCTAGCTAAAGAACTTAATCAACGCATGACACAGGGCCAAAGCGACTTTGTCTTTGTGATAGGTGGATCAAACGGACTACATCAGGACGTATTACAACGCAGTAACTATGCACTCTCATTCAGCAAAATGACCTTCCCACACCAAATGATGCGCGTTGTGTTGATTGAACAGGTGTATAGAGCATTTAAAATTATGCGTGGCGAAGCATATCATAAATGATGGTTTTTTAGTATTTTGTAATAAAAATTATAAGGTTCTATCTTACATTAAACAAGTTAATGTAAGATAGAACCTTATATAATATAGATTTAGTTATTAATTAAGCTATTAGATATTAGGTGTGAGTTTATTTCAACAATATCTATGAATTAAATAAACAAAGGTCTAGCGACGCCCTTACTCTAGGGATTACTTTAATTAAAAAACGTAAATTAAATTCAATATATAGTATGCATATGTTCTATATGAAACAACTTGCTTGTAAATATGTTACTTAATTGATGTTTGTTTAATAGCTGTGTGCAATGCATCAACAAATTGATACATCTTTGGTGACCAATTATTTTTATTTTTACGTGAAGTTGTACTCATATTTTGATTTTTAAATAAAGCTTTTCTCAGTGCAGTAGTTAATTCCAATTGAACACCTGTACTATTTTGATTTTTATTAATAAAATTTTGATTATTTAAACCACCTAGATATTCTGGAGGCACTTTAACGGTAAAACCTCTACTTCTCAATTGTGATTGAATAGCATCTCTTAGTTTAGATTTAACTCCTCCTAAGAATACAATTTGGTCGTCGCCTTTTGCGCCATGGATAGAAATGTTTGCTGTTCGTCCTTTGACCATTTGATGCAACGTTGGATCATCATAATGTGTAGACGTTACATGTAATTGCGTATTATTTGAGTTTCTTATTCCTTCAAACGAGAAATAATCATATCCACCTTGTTGTGCTAATAACTTTGTTAACTCCGAAGTACCTTGTTCTATGTTTCCACCATGCGGGGCTACAATAAGTACTTTACTACCTTTATTAGATGTCTCTTTCTTCCATTCAACACCTTCTTTAGTCGATTTTTCTAACTGGGTCATAGATTTATAGTAATCTTTATGATTGCTTTTAGTTGATTTGATTATATTTACTTTAGGTATTGTTGCTATAGCTGTTGCTTTTTTCTTAGTTGTTGTTTTTGCTATTTTTTTAATTGGTGTTTTGGTTTTTATCGATGATACACGGGGTTTCGATACTGCTTTTTTAGCTTGATTTATTTGTATTTTTGACGTATTCGATGTTTTATTTGGTACTTCTACTTTAGAAATAGCTTGTTGGTCGCGTTTAGTTCCTATTGTGCTATTTTTGATATTAGTAGATGAATTTATAGGTGCTTTAGTAGACATCGGCTTTTGAGTTTGACTTGTAGATGTTTGAATAGCTTTTGGTTTCAAAGAAGTCGGTGCTTTAACCTTTTCTGGTTTCACTGTCGTTGAAGACTGTTTTACATTTGCAATTTTAGCTGTTGTTTTTACTGTTGTAGGTGACTTTACTGTTGTCGTCACATGTTTAATCGGTGTTGTGATATTAGAATCACTTGTTCTAGAGTTTTTAATAATTTTTGGATTTGATATTTTTGAATTTGTATTACTCTCATCTTGTACTGTGGATGCATGGGCAGTTGTTTGCTGAGTTATGATGTTTATTGATCCTAAACTTAGTGATGCTGTTATAACTCCTAATGTTATTTTCACAATTGGTTTTGTTCGCTTACTTCTATTTTTATTCATTTGTAGCCCCTTAAATAGTTTGCCATTAACTCATATTAACCTATTCTTTCAAAATAGCAATAACTTTATTTAATTTATTACATATTTAACAATAATTTTTTTTGCCTATACACAATATTAAAACAAATTATTAAGCTGTACTTAATTAGGATGCGAGAAAGAAATAAAGCAAAAATTGTTTATGCCAAACTCATAATCACTTCATAAAAGCTTAAAAAGTTTTAAGAAGGGTACAACGTTAAGTAAGAGACATGAAGTTCTTGTCCATTATGATAATAAGCAAGTGAGCTTGTTAATCTAAAGATGAGCTGAGGTAATGTTTGCCTGCTCATCTTTTTCTATTTGGAGGCTAAATATATGAAAAAAATTCTATTAACGGGCGCTTCGGGATATATCGGTAGTCATTTAATGAATAAATTAAAAGAAAACTATGAAATTATAGCTATTTCTAGAAATATAGAGAATAAATCGGATGAACGTAATGTTACATGGAAGGCAGCTGATTTATTCGATTTAAATGAAATAACTGAGGTAATGAAAGACATTGATATCGCTATCTATCTTGTTCATTCTATGATGCCTTCAGCCAAATTGACACAGGCAAGCTTTGAAGACATGGATGCATTGTTAGCTGATAATTTCGCTAAAGCTGCAAGTTATAACAAAGTTCAACATATTGTATTTATGAGCGGTTTGATACCAGATACAAATGAATTATCCCCACATTTGAGAAGTCGTTTAGAATGTGAACAAATTTTAGGATCATATGGTGTACCAGTAAGTACGTTAAGAGCTGGATTAATTATAGGTTCTAAAGGAAGTTCTTATCCTATTTTAAAAAAATTAGTAGAAAGATTACCGGGTTTGTTGTTGCCAAAGTGGGCTTACAATACAACATTGCCAGTTGCAATAGATGATGTCATTGATGGCTTATATAAAATTGTAGAGCGTACGCCAAATGAGAATGAATCAATAGATATTGGTGGTCCTAGTCACATGACTTATAAAGATCTTTTCAACCAAACAGCAGAGGTACTAGATAAACGTTTACCTACTATGGATTTACCTATTATTCCTATTTGGTTAAGTAAGTATTGGGTTAAACTTATTTCTGGCGTACCAAAAGAGATGGTCTATCCGTTAATGGATAGCTTAATTCATGATATGGTTCGAGAAAATGACCATATTGTGGAAGGAATTTCTATAGGTAAGACGGACTATAAAGAAAGTGTGCGTATTACTTTAGAAGAAGAAACGCATACACCAAAGAAATCGAAGTCATCACGTAAGACTGATATTAAAGACGTTAGAGCAATATCGAGGGTAGACTTACCTCAAGATATGAATATGATTCAATTAGCAGAAGTGTACGCTAATTTCTTAAATAAAATTACATTAAATGTCGTTAATAGTGATTTTGACGAAGATAACTTTACGATTACTGTCCCATGCTTAAATAAGAAATTATTATTATTAAGAAAAGACTTTAAAGCTTCTGATAATGAGAGAATTTTATATCGAATTGTTGGTGGGGATTTTGCTTTAGATGTAGATGGTGGTAATGCGAGATTAGAGTTTAGAAGGTTGCCTAATAGTGATGAATGTATTATTGCCTTACAAGAATATAGACCAACATTACCTTGGTGGGTCTACAAGTATACCCAAGCGAAAGTGCATAAAAGTGTAATGAACATTTTTAAATTGAAGTTAGAAACTGAGAAAAACAAGAAAAATGGAGCTGTGAATATGAAAAAAGTTATTTTACCTGTTGTTATCGTTGGTGCTGTTGCCTTAAATTTATATGGAGTGAAGAAGTATCTAGCTAGAAAAAACAACATATCTAATGCTGAATTGTAGTGGCTAAAGAAGTGGAAATAGACTATAAAACTAAATGAAATAATTAAATCAAACAAAAAATTATAATAATAAGCACCCCAAAAGTCGGACAAAAATCTAACTTTTGGGGTGCATTATATTATAGCCAAATCTAAATTACTTTTATTTATAAAGTAGGTTTTAAATACGTCTGTACCGCTTGTAGTACATTATGTTTTAAGTTGTCTTGTAATTCATCTCTATAGTTATGATAATGAACATTGAGATTTAGTGAGCGTATTTGAATAGTATCTATGACACCTGTAACTATCCCTTTTTTAGTTTTGACTTCAATGTCAGTTGGGAATCTTACTTCTCGATTTGTAATTGGTAATACCCAAACGAAATCAGTACCTTCAATGCTCATTTGATTGTTTATGACTAGGCATGTGTGTATCTAAAGAGTATTGGATATCGTTCAACAGAAACTCAATAAAAAATTACCTCCACCGTATCGCTAAGAGAGACACAGAGGCGTATCATAAGTGAAGCTAAAAGTTACTAATCTTATAAGAAAACATTAGACTTATTACAAATATTGAGTATCGATAAGTTAAAAGAGACTATGGTATAATATTACCATCAGGAGGCGATAATATGATTACAATTGATTCAAAAGTTAACAAACAAATCGCTAAAAATCTTTCACTTGAAGGCATGGATGTAACTAAGGAACAACAAAAACAAATTCTTGATTTTATTAATAATAAAAAGGAAATTACGAATGAAGTGATTCGTAAAATCGCTTTTAAATAAATGAAATATAAAGCAACTTTTCAGGACGAATATCTTATAAATTCGAACTTGCTAGGTGCCCAAACAATAGATGAATTAGAGCAACTTGAGAAAGTTGCTTTTTATATTGTTGAAGGTTTAATGCAAGAAGAGGGATACGACTTTTTGTTTCCATTATCTGTAAGTTCAATCAAGTTATTACATAAAAAACTATTCGAAAGAATATACAGTTTTGCTGGTGAGATTAGAGATGTAAGCCTTATGAAAGAAAATACGCGGTTTTGTGAACCACAGTATATTAATACAAATTTAAATAAACTCATCGAAGAATTTAAATTAGAAGATGAGTGGTCCGATATAAAGGTTGCAGCAGAGAAACTTGCTTATTATAAAATAGAGTTGAATATGATACATCCTTTTCGTGAAGGTAACGGAAGAACAATAAGGTTAATAGTTAGAGAAATAGCTAAGCTAAAAGGATATGAATGGCGTACTGATTTATTAGATCGAGAAAATTATATAGATGCAATGAAAAAATCAATTTGGAATGAAAAAGCTTTAATTAAAATATTTGAAAACACACTGTTTACATTAAAATAATCTTTATAGATATATAGATAGGCATGTAATAGTTTCGTTTCAAATAATACATATGTTTCAAGTTAGTAGTCACATTGTTAGTCACAAATTAAAGCATCCATCACAGCAAAATGACAGATGATCTATTTTATCCACAATTCTTAATGTTACTTTTTTAGCAAAGTGAACACAAATCAGTTACTTATACTTATAGTGATTTTTCAATTCAGCCTTTAGTTTAGAAATTATATCATTTATAAAACTGAACCTAGTATATTATTTTTAATAAAAAAAAAGAGGGATAGCCATGTTTAAACTAGTAGTTACAGATATGGATGGGACGTTTTTGAATTCGGAAGGTAGTTTCAATCGTAAAAAGTTTCAAAACTTATCACTTCAACTGAAAGATAAAGGGATTCGTTTCGCTTTTTGTACCGGCAAACAAAATGAGCGTGTGGATGCGATAGTTGGAGACTTAACTAAGGATTTATTTATTATCGGGGATAGTGCTTCTCGAATTAAAATCAATGACATGAATATATATGCTCAGACCTTTAGTAATCAACTTGGCCTAGAGTTAATTAAAACGATTAAACATATTGATGATCAACTAGTTATTATTGTTTGTACAGAAGGTATGGCTTATGTAGAAGAAAGCATTTCTCAGAAAGAACGAGAAGCGGTTTTAGGTTCATATGAGAAAGTAACATTTTTAAAGGATTTAAATACAATTGATAAAGATATTTTGAAAATTACTATTTTCGATACTCAAGGACAGTGTTTTGAACATGTTAAAGGTTTAGAAAAATATCAAGATGATTTATATATAGTTGCTTCAGAAAAGCATTGGATAGACATCACACATCAAGATGTTGATAAAGGGAAAACCATTCGCTTTTTACAACATCTATTAAATATTAGCAGTGATGAAACAATTGTATTTGGGGATGGTCTAAACGATATTCCTTTATTTGAAAATGCACGATACAAAGTCGCAATGGATAATGCCTACCCAGAACTAAAAGATAAGGCTAATTTAATTTCTATTAATAACGATAGAGACGGCGTCATAGAAACATTAAATACATTGCTTGAGAATTATGAAGATTAAATTCTGTTATACAAATCAAGTTAAGGTATATTAGTGTAGATGTATCTTAGCTTGATTTTTTCATCTTATAAATAAAACCTTCAATGTTACTCTCTGAATATTTAATCATATTCTAAGGCTCATTATTCACGCCTTTCCACCAACTAAAAAAGCTTAATTTTTTGTTCTTAACAAAAATATGTAAAGTGATGAAACAACAAAAAATAAATATAAAAAATATTGTGAAAACTTATTGTAATATTTGTAATAATTTCGTAATATAAAAGAGCAATAACTAATTTCAATAGGGATGTGGAAAAATTATGAATAAAATGGGTAAATTGATTCTTTCAGCAGGTATTGTTTTAACAGGTGCAACGGTTAGTGTTGCTGGTGTAGCAACTCCAGTAACACATGCAGCAACTACACCTCATTACACTTACAATGGGAATGCAGGTTACAACGCAAAATTTGTGACTGAAAAGACGTTTATTAATGCATTGAAACATAATAATGTAACAATGAACAATATTAAAGTAGACGCAAAAGCACAAACATTTAAAAGTGGTAGTTCACTAACATATAAAAAGAAATATGATCAACAGTTCGAATACATTAATAAAAAACCAGTTTCTGCTTCATTCTCCGTTACTAATAAATCATTAAAAGTATCTGATGTTAAAAAAGCATATGCTGGATATAAATTAAAAGAAGATAAAACACACAACGGTCTTATCTATAATGTGAATGGACAACAAATTAGCTTTAATTATAATGGCAAATATATCGAAAAAGTCATGATTGGAAAATATAACGCATAATTTAAAAAATAAAAGTAGGTACTATGTGTTTTGCGCACAGTATCTACTTTTTTTGTGAACTAAAATTTAATAAACTTCGAGGTGAAACAAAACGATAACCAATGCCTCAAAATAAAAAGATTAATCAACACTTAGTTGTTTAATCTATTTTTTTACGCAAATTCTAAAACTTCATGCTTACAATAATTATATTAGTGATCCTCACAATCTTTTAATATTGATTAAAATTAAATAAATATTAAAGTTTCTATATTTTTGTGTTTATAATATTATTTAAATAGACGTATAATTTAAGTGATTATTTTTAAAGTCAAAATTTAAGGAGCATAGTATGAACGGATCATCATTAATTGGATTAATCATTGTTTTAGGTTTAGTTTTTTTAATTATTAATTTAATTAGAAAGAAATCTCAAAAGACTTATAGCGAAGATAAATTGAAAACGATTGATCATAGTGGATATGGTGACGGAAAATATTTTTATCAATCACCAGGTATGATTTTAGATAATCAATATATCCCTATTTATGGTAAAAAGAATTTATGTCATATTCCATATTACAAAGATAATAGTCAAAAGATGAGAAGTATGTTTGGTATAAAACCATTGCATGGGACACAAGTCAGATCTGATGATCATTCAGTGATTATTGAACGTATTGAGGGGATAACTAATTATGCTTTGTATAGAGTACTGTTAGATGGTAATGAAATAGGCACATTTAAAAAAGATAAAATGTTTAAAGAAGGCGGCTTCAAACGTCTATTTCCGTATAGTTTTGTCAATAAAGACAAGGAAAGATATCATTTTGAAAATCCTGATCGATTCCATTCTACTGTCATTAAAGATGAACATAACAATGTTATTTTATCCGCTGAACGAACAGGGCTAGATTATAAAAAGAGTAAAAAGACGAAAAAGCGTGGGGAACAAAACCAAATTAATGTGAATAACAATGATGGTAAATACCCTGATGAATTATGGTTAGCTTTATATATACAAGCTTGCATTACATATACCACTTTAGATAAGCGCAATACTGTTAAACAAGGATCTTAAAATATAGTTAGTCACAGTAAGACTGATGTTGGCTAAAAAATAAGGTGGGTGTCTTCGTTATCTTCTTTATATTATTTTTCTTAATAATAGGTTTGTTTTGTTTAATTGTTTTTGGCACAAGTCACTTAATTTTAAAAAAGTCAAAGCAATTAGATAGATACTATAAAATGGATAATAAGTTAAATGGTAAGCTACAAAAAGTATTAGTGTTTGTATTTGTGGTACTTATAACCATTGGAGTATCACAAATAGCAATATATTATTTATTTTCTGGTCCATTTTTTTGGTATATATTATTGTCATTTGGCTTAGTTTTTATACTACTTTTACTTCCTTATGCTTTGGTATTTTTACCTTTTTACAAGAGAAAGAAAACTATTGATGAGCCAGTGTTTGTCCTTCAAATCGTCATGTAGTGCATAGTGACGTCCATAACGTTTATGTATGGATTACTACTTGTCATTGATCGTAGTACCAAGATATTCATGGATGAAGGCGGCGTGAATTATGTAAATGGAAGCAGACTATTAAAAGATTTAGGGGGAATATCTTATATACTATTAGCAATGACAGCTACGGTAATACTAATAGTAAAAGTGGTTACGCTAAGACATAAAGAAGAAGGGACTTAGTCAAGTAAATAAAGCGATTTGAGATTGTGTAATGATAAATAAGATCCTCTAGTTAGCGATATGATTTACTGTATCCCCAAAGTTGTACTTAATAATTTAATATTCGATTTCAAAGGTTTATTTCCTGTAATTTTAAGGATATAAGCCTTTTAATTTTGCTTTACATCTTATGTTATTATCAAAATTTATATATTTATGAATAGATTGTTCAAATTGTTGAAGAGATGTATTTAATTAACCAAAGCTATCATTTTTTTCTAAATAAATATAGAAATAGCTGAATATAAAAGTAATAAAGACATAACAATATTAAAGGCAGTTTGATGTTGATTTAGCCATTCATTAAGCATACTACCCGCAAATGCCCAAACTAAAAGACAAGCCCAACCAATCAAGACGCTAATAATCAAATAAATTAGAATCCACATTGAACCAGTAACTGAAGGGATAATAAATGCGCCCATTAAAGTGATAAAAAATAATAGTGATTTCATATTAAGGACTTGAAGTACAAAACCGCTTTTAAAGCTTTGATAGGCTTTAGAAGGTGCTTTACTTTTAGTTGAAGTTAATATTTTAAAGGATAGATAAATCAAGTAAGCAAATCCTAAATATTTAAGAGGTGTTTCAATATAAACAATCCATTTACTAAATAAAAGGATGACAATATAAGAAGCTAACCCTAAAAAGGCAAATCCTGTAAGAATACCTGTTATGAAAGACTTACCACCACGTAAACCATATATTCTTGTAGCATTCATCATAAATAAATTACTTGGACCTGGTGTAATAGAAGTAACAAAGACATAGATTAAAAACGATAACACGCTGTTCGCCTACCTTTCTATGTTATTATAGTAAGGATATTAATATAAGTGAAATTAATGATAATAATATTGAAATTAATTCTACTAATATATAAGGGTGAATTGACGATGGAATTGCGACAAGTAAAAATAATTAAAACATTAATCGAAACAGGTAGTTATACCAAGACTGCCCGCAGGCTTAATTACACACAATCAAATGTGACTCAGCAAGTACAACTTCTAGAGAAAACCTTGAATCAAAAGCTATTTGATTATCGGCATAAACAACTACGTCCTACACCGTTTCTTAAAGAAATCTTACCGATGATTAATCAAATTTATGATGCAGAACAACAAATCAAACAAATATCATCACATAATAACACCGTTCGAAAAGTCAGAATAGCTGCACCAGAATCATTAATGATTACAGGATTGAGTGAAGTCATTAAAAACATGATTCACGATTATCCCAATATAGATATTAATCTTCAAAATAATAGTTGCAGTATGAATCAAGAGAAGTTACTTGAGGACGAAGTAGATATTGCCTTTGTATTGAATGATGGTGTAAATCATCATAAATTGAATTCTACTTTAATTTGTGAGGAAGACATTGTTGTCGTGGCACATCAAGAAGCACCAGATCACTTTGATGAATTGTTACAGCACCGACAATACAATCATTTTGTAATTAATGAAAAAGGGTCTGTATATCGAAATATGTTTGAACAAATCATACAAAGTCAGCAACTAGATATTATAAAAATAACTGAATTATGGAGTATAGGTGTTATCAAATCGTTGTTATTAGATAATATAGGTTTTTCATTTTTACCTTATCGTACTGTAAAAAAAGAGATTGAATCGGGACTACTTAAAGTAATTGAGACACCATTTTCTGTAGAAAAGTTAGGTTCATATATACTCACTAAATCATATCCATGGAACAAAGATATTAATCACCTGATAATTGACGAGGTAACAAATTTTTTCAGCAGTAAATAAAAAAATTCCATTTTCAAAGCAAACAAAATTCTCCATAAAAAGTTACATTCATCATCCCCCAATCAAGCACTAAAGTAAAATAAAAATCCCTTTTGAAAGTAGTCTCATAAAATTATGGACGACCAATCAAAAGGGATTTTCTTTATCATTTTATTGATTAAAAATTGACGCTTATAGTTACGATTAAATCTTCAAGCAATGCCTTAAGAATGATTATCTATTTGATAAAATTCAATGGCATTACCTCTTAAAATACCATCAATAGTATCAGGGTCGATATCACTATTTTTAATATAGTCTACGCCGCGAGTATATTTCTCATCTTGGAAGTAAGGGAAGTCTGACCCCATCATAAATTTATCTTTACCAAATGTTTCAATAGAGCTAATCAATGAAGGTTCATGGAAGTTAGCTGTATCGTACCAAAATTGACGATTTAACACTTCATAAGGATCAATATTAAAGGCATTCCAGTCTTCATAATTATCTTTAATACGAGTCATGAAGAATGGTAATGCGCCACCTAAATGTGAAATATGGAATTTAATATTTGGATATTTCTGTGGAATTTCATTTTTAATCAATTGTAAGGTAATGAATGTAGACTCTAATGGTGCGCCAATAACCCATTCTAATTGATAGTCATTGACTAACGGACTTTGAGCACCGCAACCTGTTGGATGAATATAAATCGTAGCATTTAACTCATTCATTGCTGCAAAGAAAGGTTCAAATTGTTTGTCAGCTACAGAAACCTTATCTTTCACGATAGTTGGAATAGCAATGCCCACAAATTCGTCCTTTTTAAGTAGTGCTTGTGCCTCTTCAATAGCTTGATCGACATAAGGAAGAGAGACGGCACCATATGCTAAGAAACGATCTGGATATTGTTGAACTAACCCTTCATATAAGTCGTTGATTTCTTGAGCACTTTGATGAGCTTCTTCTTTAGTACCCCATTGTGGAGATTGTGGCGTTGCAGAAATAATTTGTAAGTCTACGCCTGCATCGTCCATCATTTTGAAACGTTTGTCTAAATCTTCTTTAGAGGCAGATTGATTAATACCTTTAGCAACCTCAGTACCTTGACTGCCTAATTTACCAAGTTTGTCTAAATAATCTTCATTCCATAAATGTGCGTGTGTATCAATCGCTTTTGTTTCAGTCATACTTTCCCCTCCATTAAAAATTGTTGTTCATAATCCAATTTTTGCCAATAACTTATTTATTACGAGTTAAGCTTAACACTTCTAGTAAACTTAATACATTTAAGAAGAAAAACTTAGAAGCAGCTTGAGCGCCTTTATGACCATGACCAGCTTTGTAGTGGTTATAAATTGCTGTACCCATAACAATGTTAATCATAATCGTACCAACAGCTACTAATTTCTTACCTAATTTACCGAAAATAGAAGTAAATAAAAGAAGTGATCCAATCATTTCGAAAGCGCCAGCTAATCTCATTGATCTACGTGATAGACCAAATCCTTGTTCGAATTGTTGAGCCATTTCATCACTGTTTTTTACTTTTGGTAGACTGCTTTTAAAAATTTCACTACCTACATATGCGTTAATAACATGTCTTAATAACATTTAAAAATCCCCCAATATAATATTAATTTCCTTGTTTTTTAACAAAAAATGCAATGATAGTACCTATTAAGGCAATCAATGCGACTACATAGAATGTAATATCTAGACCATGAATAAGGCCTTGAATACCAATCAATGATGATGTTTTACCTAGTCCAGTCATCAATGTGACTAAAATGCCAGTACCTATTGCAGATGAAACTTGTCTAATCGTATTATTCATTGCAGTACCATGAGCAATATATTGACGTGGTAAAGCATTCAAAGCTTGAGTTGTCATAGGCGTCATAATCATAGCATTACCTAACATGACAATTGAAAATGAAATAATCACATATAATGGTGTTGTATTTTCACTAAATTGAGCCATGAATAATGCGCCAATCATAATGGTTAACATCCCAATGATACTCAATATACGGCCGCCAATTTTATCATATAAATTACCAGTTACAGGTGATAACAATCCCATAATCAACCCGCCAGGCAATAAAATAAGTCCTGATTCTAATGGTGACCATTTCATCATCGTTTGCATATAAATCGGTAAAATGGTTAGATTCCCTATAAATAACATGAACATGAGTACAATTAAGACCATCGCGATTGAAAAGTCATTATATTTAAACACTCTAAACTCTAATAATGGTGATTCTAGTTTTAATTGTCGGAAAATAAATGCGGTTAGTACTATTATCGCAACAATAATAGTGATATAAACCATAGGATGTGACCAACCTAAGTTTCCGGCTGTACTAAAGCCATATAATAAGCCACCAAAGCCGATCGTCGACATAATAACTGATAGTTTATCTAAAGTTGGCTTACTTAGTTCTGTTATATTCTCTAATGATAGATATCCGAATATAAAATCAACAATACCTATCAACAAGACAACTAGGAACAGGTAACGCCAATCGAATATATTGACGAACCAACCAGCTGCAGTAGGCCCAATTGCGGGTGCAAAACCTATCACAAGACCAAACATTCCCATGGCCATTCCACGTTTTTCAGGTGGGAACATGATGAAAAGTAATGTCTGTGTAAGTGGCATCAGCATACCAGCACCTAAAGCTTGGATACTACGTCCTACTAATAACATTGGAAAATTAATTCCCAACATACATATAAATGAACCAATAATTAAAAAACACGTTGCACTAAAAAATAAAGAACGTAATGTAAAACGTTCAATTAAAAAAGCTGTGATAGGAATCATAATCCCATTGACAAGCATAAAAATTGTTGTGAGCCATTGTGCTGTACTACTTGATATCGCAAAATCTTTCATTATTTCTGGAAGTATTGTCGTCATCAACGTTTGATTTAGCACACCAACAAAAGCACCTATCATTACGACAGCTATCACACGGTTCCGTTGCTTCAAATCTATATTAAAACCATATTCATTTCCCAAATTTTGACACCCCGCTTTTAAGTGGAACCTACTATCACTTATTTTGTACGGAATGCGTTCCGTTTGTCAATTTAATGATTCGAGGGTATGATATTATGTATCTAATAAAATGAACATATAGAAATGAAAGAGGTAATTTAAATGAATTTTGAAGGTTTAGAACAATATTTAAATATTGATAATACAAAATATAATACGCCTAGTTTAGATGCACTCAATTATTATTTAAAACAATATATGTTAACTGTTCCGTTTGAAAATATAGACGTTCAAAATGGAGTAAAGATTTCTGTAGAAGTAGAAGATATTTATAACAAAGTAGTTAATCATCAACGTGGTGGCTTTTGTTATGAGATGAATAATTTCTTTAAAGCGTATTTAGAACATAAAGGATTTACTGTAAATATGGTTTCTGCAACGATTCATACCCCTGGTGGTGGCAGAAGTTTAAAAGGTTCTCATATGTCTTTAATAGTACCTATTGATGGCGTTGATTATGTTTCAGATGTGGGATTTGGTGATTTGCCATTAAGTGTAATGCCAATTACTCAAGAAGAAAATAGTACAATTATTCATGATATTAACGGAGATTTTCGTGCGATTTACGTCAACGATAACTTATTTTATATACAAAAATGGAAAGATGATGACTGGGATACACAATATGAAGCGGAATTAACACCTCGCCATATTCATGACTTTGATTACAATATTGAATATAACCAAACGAATCCTAATTCTACCTTTGTGAAACGTTTATTAGTCACAATGCCTAAGTCATACGGACGTGCTACAATGTCACAAGATAATTTAACTTTAACTAAACAACAAAAGAAAGAAAAATATGACGTAACATCTGAGAATTATAGACAATTTTTAAAAGAAGAATTTAATTTGGATGTTAAAATTGATAGATTAGAAAGTTAAAAATAACTTTAAAAGAAGGGTTATTATGGAAAGAAATCAGCGAAAAAAACGAAGCGATGCCGAATATAACCAACAGATGATCCTAACAACAATGGAAGACTTACTTGAACAGGGAGAAGATATAAGCACTAAAAAAATGTCAGATCTCGCTAAACTATCAGGTGTTGGCGTTGGTACATTATATCGTCATTTTGAAAGTAAATCATTGTTATGTCAGGCCATTATGGATAAAAAGGTCGATCAAATGTTTATAGAAATTGAAGACATTTTATCGAAAAATGAACATTGGTCCGTGCGAGATAAAATCTATACAATCTTATCAAAGTATTTAGATTTAAAAGAAGCTAACTTCACAACATTAAATTTCATAGAAAAATCCAGCGAGCACTTTAATTCGATTATTAATATTCCATTTTTTGAGCGACTTAAAAATTTATTAAGTGAACAATTCGAAGAAGACATGTACACAGACGACTTAGATTTCAGACTTAATTTAATGCTTAATTCATTTTCATCAGACTTCTATTACTTTGTAAAACATAATCAACAACTAACCAAAGATCAATTCTTAACGAAACTATTAGACTTGTTTCAGATATAAATAGGTATATTGAAAATAAATGATATAAAAACAAGCCTCGTACTCACTGAATGAAAGTGGTGCGGGGCTTATTTTTGTATGATATCCAAGAGGATTCAATAGGTTAATTTACTATCAGGATTATCTCACATTAATTAAGGGTTATCTTCAGAAACAGTAGCACCTGGTTCTGGAATCTCTCCTCTAGCTGCTTTTTCATACATTATTTTTTGCTTTGCATATTCAGCATCGTTATCAAAAGTATCTTGAGAAGACTGCGATGATGTTTTAGGAGATGTTGATTTATTTGTAGAAGGAAATGTTTCTTTTGTTACTGGTTGTTGACTTGTATTTTGAACAGTTTCAGTATTTTGATTATTAGTTTCAGAATTACTGCTATTTTGTTGTTTTGATTCTTGGTTATTTTGCGAATTGATAGTATTATTGTTGCTATCTTTGTTATCATTGTTTTTACTATCTTGTGTTTGTTTATTCTCACTTGAAGCTAACACGCTGTTCTTAAGTTGACTGTAACCAAACAATATTCCTGAACCTAATGCGACTAATACAAACAATATTGATAAAGCAATAATTACATTTTTCATTCTTTATATTCTCCGTTTTAATTAATTTTCACTGTCATCTTCATCTTCAGTATTTTCACTATCAACATTTGCGTTTTTAGCTGACATATTCACTTCATTACCAGCATCTCCAGCAGGTCTACCATTAATCGTTTTAGGATTAGAGCTGTTTGAATTATCTTCATTATTTTTATCTTTAGTCCATTCTTGGGCCATTCTATCGGAAACAGGCTGGAATTTCCCTTCCTCTGCTAATTTACGAGCTTCAGGTGTTAATTCACTTTCTTCGATGAGTCCGTCCCCATCTTTATCAAATCGAAGAAGATTATTAGGATCTTCTTCATTTGTCTTCTGTGCTTGTTCGGTTGAATTATTTTGTGAGCTATTTTGTGTATTACTTTGATTCGTATTGTTGGAATAATTTTGTTGGCTATTATTATCTGTATTAGTACCATTTGATTTTGAATCTTTATCTTCACTCTCTTTTTTAGCTGTTTCTGTAGCTTTTTGATTGTTGCTTGCAGTTAAATTTTTAACGCTACTATAGCCGAATATTGCTGCTATTCCTATCATCAAAATGAGTGCAATAATCGTTAATATTTGAATGATTTTTTTCATATTTAATTTTCCTCTTTTTCTTATTTGAAAATACCTGTGTATTGTTTCAATTATATAAATTGGCATATTAATATTTAAAACAGTGGTTAGTGAACTTAAGATTACCAAACTTTAATAATTATATCTACTATATTATTGAATTAATTTATGCTTTTTATTATTTGTATAATTTATATTAAGTAGCAACGCTATGTTTTTGTTTTTGAAAAAGGTAGTGGTTTAAAATGTTTTAGTTATTTAAAGTGAAAGTTAAATCAAACTGCAACTTATGAAATTCAGTACATAAGAGACTAATCTTTAAACAAAGGTATCAATTTAGTATAGAATGGGAAAAAAGAAATGAAGTTCTTCCAACAAAAATAAAGGAGGAGAAAGCACATGAAAGCAGTTGTCATATATAATCCTGGTGATTCAGAACAATTAAAATATCAAGATGTTGAAACACCTGTCGTCAAAGAAGGCTGGTCTCTAGTGAAAATAAAGGGATTTGGTATTAATCGTTCAGAAATTTTCACGAGACAAGGCTTTTCACCTTCTGTACAATTCCCGAGAATATTAGGAATTGAATGTGTAGGGGTGATTGAAGAATCAACAGATCCTAAGAGACTACCTAAAAATCAAACAGTCGTTTCTATAATGGGGGAAATGGGACGTGACTTTGATGGTAGTTATGCGCAATATGCACTATTACCTAATGAACAAATTTATCCTATAGATACTAATTTATCGTGGGAGAAGCTAGCTACTATTCCTGAAACATACTATACGGCATTCGGTTCAATGAAAAATTTAAAAATTGAACATAATGATAAAGTGCTAGTAAGAGGTGCAACTAGTGGTGTAGGCGTAGCTTTTCTTAATCTAATTAAAGCTAAATATAAAGATGTTACAGTAAGTGGTAGCACACGGGATATGAGTAAGAAGTCATTGCTTATAGAAGTAGGATTTGATGAAGTAATCGAAGATAAAGAAAATGAACTAGATACAAGTTCTGAATATGATAAAGTGTTAGAATTGGTTGGTACAGTTACCATTAAAGATAGTTTTAAACATCTTAAAGAGGGCGGAATCCTTTGTGATACAGGAATACTTGGAGGTAAGTGGTACTTAGAAGAATTTGATCCTATCTTTGATATTAAGAAAAATAGTTACCTAACAAGCTTTGTTTCAGAAAATGTTGATGAAGTAAAGATAAAAGAACTCTTTGATTATATAGAAACCAATAATATTATTGTTAAACCAGAAAAAATATTCAAACTCGATGAAGTCAATAAAGCACACGACTATTTAGAAAGCACAAATAGCTTCGGCAAAGTTATTGTGTTAAACGAATCTGAGTAAGAATGAGCTAAAAAAAGAATAGTAATAACAAAGCAGGTGGCTAATGATATAAGTCACCTGCTTTTTGTGGTTAAATGGATGAATTTTTGGGAGGAAAATAATGGAGTTTGAAATAAGGTCAAAGTTTAGTAAATAATAGTTTAAAACATTAAAGGTAATAAATATCAAAAAACTATATAAAAGTATCACAAAATTGATAAAATAGAGATTAATAGATGATAATTCAATAGGTGATATGATGGGAAACTTGTTAAAAATAGAAAATATTAAATATTCATTGGAGAATTTGGATAGTTCAGTACAAAAATGGAATTCTTCAGCAGATGGAAGATATTTATTAAGGTATCCAACTGTATACATAATTAATGATAAAAAGCGTGAAAACAATTTTGAAGTCTATGTGGGAGAAACGGCAGATATTAGAAATAGAACCAGACAACATCTTAATGCTGATACAAAGGTAAAAACTTTTTGGGAAGAATTTTCTGAATCAAATCAATCATCAATGTATGTGATTGGTCATGAGTTATTTAATAAATCGTTAACACTCGATATTGAAAATAGATTAATGCAGTATTTATTAAGCGTTGATAATATTACTAGGGTTCATAATAGTAGAACAAATCAACAGAATGAGTATTATACGTCTGACATGCTAGACGAAATTTTCTCCGAGATTTGGAAATCTTTAAATAAAGAAAATAAATCTCTATTTCCTATCGAAAGTATTATTAAGGATTCAGCTATATTCAAAGCGTCTCCTTTCCATAAATTAACTCAAGAACAAATTAATGCGAAAGAAGAAATCTTAACTAAAATTAAAGAATCAATACTTTTAGACGAAGATGGACAATTGATCATTGTTGAAGGTGAAGCGGGATCTGGAAAAACTGTTTTAATGAGTACACTACTATATGAATTAGGAAAATATCATTTGGATTTAGATAAAAATCTAGATATCCATCTTCTAGTAAATCAAAATGAGCATGTTTCAATATATAAGCAAATAGCATCTAAATTAGGTATATCTAACAAAAACAATAAAATAGTTGGTAAGCCAACGAGTTTTATTAATACGCATTCACCAGATGAAAAGGTAGATGTTGTTATTGTAGACGAGGCACATTTACTTTTAACTCAAGGTAAACAAAGTTATCAAGGTAAAAATCATCTAGATGATTTATTAGCAAGAGCTAAAGTTGTAGTAATCGTTTTTGACTTGAAACAAGTATTAACGACTGAACAAATTTGGGAAGCAGACAAACTAAACGAATATTTTGATGTTACAAAAAGTAAAAATAATCTTGTAACTTTAAAAAATCAAATGCGTATTAATAGTGATGATTCCACAGTTAAATGGATTAGAAATTTAGTAGATAATCAAACAATTAACACTATACCTAAAGATAAAAAAGGGTATGAAATTAAAATTTTTGATACGCCAGTTGATTTGGAAAATGCTATTAGAAATAAAGCACAACACACAAATAGTGGTATTTCAAGAATGCTTGCTACATTCGACTGGAAGTATAAGGACAAGCCTCCTGAAGATGAGGATTTTTGGCGCGTTAAAATTGGAAACTGGTCTATGCCATGGAATTATCAATTAAAAACTAAAAGAAACCAATCTAAATTACCATGGGTTGAACGAGAACAAACAATTGATGAAATAGGATCTACATATACTATTCAAGGATTAGATTTAAACTATGCCGGGGTTGTGATAGGACCTTCTGTTAAATATCGAGATGGTAAAATCATCTTTGATGAAAGCAGTAGTGCTAATAAAAAGGCAACTCGAAGAAGAACTTTAGAAGATGGGTCAAAACAGTACTTCTCAGATATGCTTTTAAAAAATGAATTAAATGTCTTATTAACTCGTGGTGTTAATGGATTATATATTTATGCAGTAGATGATCAATTAAGGGAAGCACTTAAAAAAGCCGCAAAGGGTGAAAATAATGGATGAAACTAAAGAAATATTAAAAGAAATCAACCAATTTAGAGATGCTCGTAATTGGAGACAATTCCATAATGAAAAAGATTTATCATTATCTATTAGCTTAGAGGCTGCTGAATTACTCGAATTATTCCAGTGGAAGTCATCTGAAGAAGTAGTAGAAAATAAGCTAGAAAGATTAGCAGAAGAACTAGCTGATGTTTTAATTTATAGTTATATGTTAGCGGATAACTTAGATTTTGATATTAATGATATTATTCGCAAGAAACTAGTGAAAAATGCTGAAAAGTACCCATTAGAAAAAAGTAAAGATAATAATTCTAAATATAATGAATTGTAGAATTGGAAATACTCTCTTTGTAATATATTGGTCTTGAACTTTTATATACAAAGAGATTTTTTTAAATTAAAACGATTATAAATGTGAATTTTTGAGTTGGTTATACATTTTTAGAGTAGAACACACAACTATTTTTTGAAAAAACATTAATATATTTTATTTATTTGTTAAAATAATGCTAAGTATATAATGATTATTTAAGGTGGGATATGATGGGACAATTAGTTAATGATACATTATCTGCATGGCTATTAATCGAATCTTTAAGTCCTGGAGAGGTAGATTATAAGACAGAAGATACATTATCTGAAGAACATTTTAAAAATTGAAATAAACAAACTCAATTACAAGCTTTTAATGAGTACTTTGATATTTGGAATGAAGAGCGTTTTGTAATATCAGATGAAAAGAGAAAAGAAGGGAATCGAATCTTTAAGTTCTATAGAAATTGTTTTCGTTATAACGAAATTAATTTAAAGATTCAAGATATTTTTAATAGTCATTCTGAAATTTTTAATCCTAACTCAACACATTGTTATGGCTATACATTTAATACTGATGAGAAAGGCTATGTTATGTTGGATAGTATACATATTCCAATGATTATGAGCGCTTTAAAGGAAATTGAAAAAGATAAAAATGCTGATATTGAAGAAAAATTTGAGGATTCAGCAGAAAAATTTAAACAGAAGTTAAATGAAATTTTAGCCGATGAACCTATTAATGAACAAAAACTTAATCAAATAGATAAGGTATACGATAAGTATTTTTCAGTTTTACCTAGTGATAGCAAAGGTTTATTTCCTCATTATGTAGCAATTGAATTTGTAGGAAAGAATGAATTACCTAAGCCAGAATTTAACAGTTTCTTTATTACAGACATAGAAATGGCTAGAAAGTCCCCTAATCAAACATTAACTAAATATATAGAAGGCATAGATAATCAACAAAGGATAGAAATTGATGAAAATAAAGAAGAAATTGAGAAATTACTACATCCATCAAATCTACCTGATGGACGTTGGCCTTCTCAAACTGAACATAGGCTTTCACTCATGCAACAAGTTGCAGTTAATCAAATAACAAGTTGCAATGAACAAATTAATTCAGTTAATGGTCCGCCTGGAACTGGAAAGACAACATTACTAAAAGATATTTTTGCGCATTTTGTGGTTGAACGTGGTAAAGAATTAGCTCAATTAAGCCACCCTAAACAAGCATTTAAACCAACTAAAATACATGAAACCGATGAGAAACCATTATATTTACTTAAAGATTCGATTGCTCGATTTAAAATGGTTGTTGCTTCAAGTAATAACGGAGCTGTTGAAAATATTTCTAAAGACTTACCTAAAATTGATGAAATAATTAGAAACCCAAATGAATGTGCATTTCCGGAGTATGAAACAGATTATGCAAAATTAACAGAAGAACTACGTGATTTTGCTAGTATAGCTCATGATTTGATTAGTGAAAGTGCGTGGGGATTATTTTCAGGTGTATTTGGAAAAAGTAAAAACATCAATGAAGTATTGAACCACTTGTTAAAAAATGATCAAGATAATGTAGGACTAGCTAAATTACTTCAAAATGAAAATAAAAAATTGAGTAATGAAGATATCAAGAATGAATGGAAAGCTCAAAAGAAAGCATTTTTAGATGAATTAGAGAATGTTCAAAATTTAAAAGAGAGATCTATTGAAGCATATGAGGTATACAAGAAATATGAAAAATCTTTAGCTAATGAAAAACATTTAAAAGAGGAAAAACAAAGATTAAGTGATAAATTAGATGAGATAGAAACAAAATTAGATAAGTATAAAGATGATATTAATCAGTTAAATAAACAAATAAATGATAAAAATAAACAGAAAGATATTATTGATGAATATTTGAAAGTAACTAGACAAAATGGTTTCATGAGTAAATTAAAATCAATATTTAGTTCTGAAACGGATGAACAATCTCAAAAATATATTGAAGAAAAGAAAGAAATTTTAGATCAAAAATATAAATTAGAAAAAGATAAAAAAACCAAAGAAAATGATGTTGTTAACAAGTCTAAAGAAAAAGAATTATTAAATAATCAATTATTAAAAGTTTATAAACAACAAAAAGATTATAATGAATCAGTTCAAAGATATAATGAGTTCTGCTCCCAGAATAGTATTACGATGCCATCAAGAGATTTTTGGAATGATGGAGAAGAAAATTATGCTAAACGACAGATGTCTAACTTATGGACTAGTGATGAATTACAGTATAGACGCGCTATGCTTTTCCTTAGAGCAATGATACTACATAAATTATTGTTAATTGCTAATTCTAAAACTATATTTGCATCTTTAAACAACTTTAAAAATCGACGTAAATTAATAGATGCAAAGCCTGAAGTAGTATATAACGCTTGGAATGTAATGCATTTAATATTTCCAATTGTTAGCACAACATTCGCAAGTTTTAAGTCTATGTATCAAGGAATTCCAAAAGATTTCATTGATTATTTGTTCATAGATGAGGCAGGTCAAGCGGTTCCGCAATCAGCTGTAGGGGCATTATATCGTTCTAAAAATGTTGTTGCTGTTGGAGACCCCATCCAAATAGAACCAGTTGTAACATTAGAAAGCCACCTGATTGATAACATTAGAAAAAGTTATAACATTCCAGAACGTTTATTATCTAAAGAAGCTTCAGTTCAGTCCGTAGCTGATTATGCTAATCAATATGGATTTTGGAAAGATGATCCTTCTGAAGAGCAACAAAAAACGTGGATTGGTATTCCGCTATGGGTACATAGACGTTGTTTAAATCCAATGTTCACAATTGCAAACCAGATTGCCTATAATAACAAAATGGTACTACCTGAATATATGAAAAAGCCAGGTAAAGCAGGATGGCATCATGTTACTGGGAAATCTATTAATAAACAATATGTAAAAGAGCATGGTAATAAGGTTGTTGAATTACTAGTTAATGACTGGAAAGAGGCGCAAAGCAACAATAAGAATGAACCAAGTTCATTTGTGATATCACCATTTTCAGCTGTTCAACAACGAGTAAAAGCGTTAGCTAAAAAAGAACTACCTAAAAATTTAAATATAGAAAAAAGTAAAATTAATGATTGGGTAGATAAATCAATAGGAACTGTTCATACATTCCAAGGTAAAGAAGCACAGAAAGTGTATTTTATTGTCGGTACAGACAATACTCAAGATGGAGCTGTTAATTGGTCATGTGAAAAACCTAATTTACTTAATGTGGCTGTCACAAGAGCTAAAAAAGAGTTTTATGTTATAGGAGACTTAAATAGAATCCACCTCAAACCATTTTATGAAATTATATATAAAGAATTGAATGTTAAAAATGGATAAAAAATACCTAATTCAATAAAAAGTTCTATTCAATTCATAAGAAACAGACTTACTACAATTAAGTTTTATAATATATAATTAATGCATGTAAAATATATATTGAACAAAATGATTATATATAGGGGTGTGTCTTGTGACGTATGAAAATAAAATAGACGAAAATAATGAGGCATCTGTTCAATCTATTGATAAAACGTGGATTGACTTTTATAAAGAACTTGCTAACAAGTTATTAAGTTATCGTAATAATAGAGAGCAATTAATACAAAATGTTAAAGATGTTTATGAATTAGCTAATATTAAATTACCTACATTAGAAAAAGATAATCAGTTAATAGACATTGATCCATTTACTGTCCTTGCATTATTAAATAAAAGCTCTTTAAAGACTTCTAATAAAATAAAAATTGCTAAGGGACTTGCAGAGGTTGTAGGGAATTAAAGCTGAGATACCTTTTGAATTTGAGAGTGTGCCAACTGTTAATAATATGAATGCAACTTTTTATGATTTTATAGGTATACGTAATGATAAAGATATAGATGAATTATGGGATTTATTCGAAGCTGCATTAGCGTATTCAAATGAGAAAAGTGAATATAATAAAAATCAATTTATTCATTACTTCGACCTTATCATTATTAAAAGAGGAATTGGAAATAGTAAGTTAACAAGTGCATTATTTTGGATTTCTCCAGAAAATTATTTGAACCTTGATAAACGAACTGTTTGGTATATTTTTAAGTCGGGGAAAATGCCCGAAGAACTAATCAATGAGTTGCCAAACGTATCTCATTATCTAACCGGTAATGATTATTTAAAATTCGTTGATACTATAAAACAATATTTATCTAGTCCTAAAACAGAGTTAAATCAAATAGTTGATTTAAGTTTTGAAGTTTGGAGATATTCAGAAGAAATAAACGAATTAAAGAGAAGAACTAGTAGTGGAGTGGTAGAAACATCTGATGCGGATAAAGATGTTGTATCAACTAGTTACTGGATGTTATCTATAGATTCAAAACAAATGGATTGGCAATCGTTTTATGACAATGGTTATGTATCAATAGGATTTGATGAATTGGAAGATTTAAGTAAGTATCCGAGTAGAGAAGATATAAATAAAAAACTTCAAAATATTTATGGCGATGATAGGAATTATACCAATGCTATAAATACAATTTATCAATTCAGTAATGAAATGAAAGAAAATGATATTATATATGTTAAAAACGAACAGAATATAATACTTGGACGAGGAACTGTCAAGTCGGATGTTAAATATTCAACCAAAGCACAATTTTTAAATATACGTTATATTGATTGGCAAACTAAAGGTGAGTGGAAGGTCGATATTGAAACAACTAATAAAATATTAGAAAATATCACATCCTATAACGACTTGATAAAAAAATTAAATATGTTAGTTAAACAAGATATCATCGATGAAATTGAACCAATGAAAGAAAGTTATCCCATTTATGAAGCTACTGATTTCTTGAGTGAAGTTTATATGGATAAAGAAGAGTATTATAAATTAGTTCAATTAATGGAAATGAAGAAAAACGTTATACTTCAAGGACCTCCAGGTGTGGGTAAAACATTTGCAGCTAAACGTTTAGCATACTCTATGATGGGAGTAAAAGATAAAAATAGAGTTAAAATGATACAATTCCATCAAAGTTATTCATATGAAGATTTTATTATGGGATTCAGACCGACTGAAAATGGATTTGAATTGCGTAATGGAACATTCTACAATTTTTGTAAACAAGCTGAGGAAGATAGTGAGAATGACTATTTCTTCATTATTGATGAAATTAATAGAGGCAATTTAAGTAAAATATTCGGCGAATTATTTATGCTAATTGAAAATGATAAACGAGGTTCTGAGCTAGAATTATTATATGCAGACGAGAATTTTTCAGTTCCACCGAATCTTTATATTATTGGAATGATGAATACTGCGGATCGAAGTTTAGCTATACTTGATTATGCACTACGCAGACGTTTTGCATTCTTTGATATGACTGAAGCATTTGATAACGCAGGATTTAAATTATATCAAGATAGTCTATCCAGTGACCAATTTGATTCTTTAATACAATGTGTTCAAAATCTAAATATTGATATTGTGAACGATGATTCTCTTGGTGCAGGATTTATTATTGGCCATAGTTACTTTAGTAATTTAAGTTATGTCACTGAACTTATATTATCGAATATTGTAGAATTTGAAATCATACCACTAATTAATGAATATTGGTTTGATGAACCATCTAAAGTAGATTTATGGTCAGAAAAATTAAGGGATTCAATAAAATGATAGAAATTAGAAATATTTATTATATGCTATCTTATGCTTTTACTGTTTTAAATGAAAATGGCTATAGAAAAGTTATGTTGGAGGATTTTGATAACGCTACCGAATTATATACAGCTATTTTAATTAAGGGTGTATCGGACCGAATTAAACGTGGTTTACATTATGAATACGTTGATAAACAAGTATCATTAACAATGGTTAAAGGGAAAATTGATATTTCAAAATCTATTAGAAATCTTGATGTCATGAATAAAAAACTCAGTTGTTCTTACGATGAATATTCAATAAATAATTATTTAAATCAAATAATTAAATCAACTATGTTACTTTTACTAAAAGAAGATATATCTAAAGACAGAAAAAAGAAATTAAAAGATTTATTAGTACATTTTGATGATGTCGATCGATTAGAATTGGGTAGTATAAATTGGAATATGCGTTTTACACGTAATAATAAGACATATAAAATGTTAATTTCTATATGTAGCTTGATTGTTGATGGATATTTACAATCGAATAATGATGGAAACAAACAGATGATGGACTTTATAGATGAACAGCGCATGTCACGTCTATATGAGAAATTTTTATTCGAATATTTTAAAAAGAGCTTCCCTCAATTAACTATAACTGCTGCACATATTCCGTGGAATTTGGATGACAATAAAACAGCAATGTTACCTACAATGAAAAGTGACATTATGATATCTGATCATAAAAATTGCTTAATCATTGATGCTAAGTATTATACTAAATCATTACAAAATTATTATGATACCTATAAAATCCATTCAGCAAATCTTTATCAGATATTCACTTATGTAAAAAACCAGGATATTAATTTACAAGAGAAGAAAGTAAGCGTAAATGTGTCAGGCATGCTTCTGTATGCTAAAACTGATGAGAAAAAATCACCTAGTAATGAATTTCAAATGAGTGGAAATCAAATTAGCGTTAAATCGTTAGACCTAAATTGTGAGTTCTCTAAGATTAAACAGCAATTAAATCAAATTATAGAAGATCATTTCGATTGTTAAAAACAATGAATATTGTATATAATGAATTATAAAATTTGTATTTATTTATAAACAGAATTAACAACATTAAGGAGAACAGATGAAAAAATTCACACCAGATAAGATAAGTGAGCGATTTTCAAATTTATTGTTATTAGCAGTTAATATTTGTATCGCTATCATAGCTATAACTTTAGTTATATTTTTATTTACCGAATGTTTTGGTTTCTTTAACAATCTATTTTTACAAGATAAAGATTTGAAATATAGTCAAGTTATCGAAGATTTATTAGTGTCATTTATGTATATTGAGTTTATCTTATTGATTATTCAATATTTCAAACATAATTATCATTTTTCATTACAATACTTTATTTATATTGGTATCACTGCAATTGTGAGAATCATTATTGTAGAACATAGTGATGCTACTGAGACTATTTTATTAGTCGCAAGTATATTTATTTTGACCATTTCATTGTATTGTTTAAGAAAATTTACCATCGATTAGATTAAAATACAGAGTTTACTTTAGAGGGAAGTTTGTGTGAAAGCACAGCTCCCTCTTTTTTATTTAGAAATTATAAGATACTGAAATTTGATGAACCCCTAGATTTCAATGATTATTATTATCTTTTTTGTCACTAGGTACTAAGCAATAAAGCGTAAGTAATATTGTAAATAATATGCCGAAATATTTTTCAATACTGTAAGGCATATCAGTTAAAGCACTAACAATAAGAACAGTTATTAAATCTACAAACATAAGTGTGAGATAAATATGTTTTCTCTTCTTTCTTTTCAAAAATGATGGAAAATACAATAAACTCAAACAAAATGGTTGGTTTTGCGACTCTGCATAGCCAACCATTTTTAATATCTAATTAAGATTTTCTAAACTCCTCAACCACGATTTTTGAACTCACCCAATCTAATCAACCACTATTTTTTATATTTATATACCAATGATTTTGGTAGGTGACAGTAGTCGTCTGGGTAGCGTTCTAGTCTGTTTTGATGCATATCAGCACTTTTAACGTAATTCGTTAGCGGTAAGACTTCGGTCGCTATAAGATGATGGTCTTCAATGGCATCAATAAACGCTTGTGCTTCTTTTAAATGTTTTGGATCTTCGCTATATAAGCCTGTTCTATATTTCAAACCAATGTCTTGGCCTTGTTGATGAAGACTATATGGATCAATAATTTCAAAAAGATATCCCATTAAGTCAGTTACAGATACTTGTTTAGGATCGAATTCTGTCTTAACAGCTTCAACATAACCATCATACTCGCCGTCTAAAGTATCGGTAATTCCATTCGCTCTACCACTTGTTGTATCGATAACACCAGGAAGTGTTCTAATATAAGCTTCCACACCATATAAACAACCGCCAGCTAAATAAACTGTTTCCATCATATCCACTCCTTTTAATTGAAAATAATTCTCAATTAAACTGTAACGAATAATTGTCAATAATTCAAATAAACAATAAAACATATTGACTACTTGTTTAAAAAGTTTTACTCTATATGTGAAATCGATTTCATATTAGGAGCTTTGTATGACCAATATTAAAGAAGTTGCCAAGAAGGCCAATGTTTCAGTTACAACAGTATCTAGGTATTTAAATGATCATCCTTATATTTCGGCAGATAAAAAAGAGAAAATTCAACAAGCTATGCGAGAGTTAGACTATATTCCTAATTCGGCTGCTACACAATTAAGATCGAATAAATCATTTACTATTGGTGTAATTGTTTCGCGCATTACTAATCCTTATTTTGCGTATTTAATTGAAGCAATAGAGAAACAACTGCGTGATACGTCATATCATACATTAATCTTACAATCGCATGACGATAAGGAAGAAGAATTACGATTAATGAATATGTTGAAACAAAAGCAAATTGATGGCGTTATCATGTGTTCTATCGAAAACGATATTAAAACGATTGAAACGTATACTGATTATGGTCCCATCGTGTTAGTAGGCGATGAGTCATTGAATTCTTCAAAAATAGGTATGATTCGTATTAAACATCAACAAGCTACATACGACGCTATTGAATTTTTAATTAATAAAGGATACAAAGAGATTGCTTACTGCACAGGTGGCAAATTCACAAAATCTCGACATGGTTCAGCTCGTAATAAAGGCTTCAAAGCAGCGATGGAAACTTATCAACTGCCTATTCAAGAACGCTATGTTTTTGAAAATATTCATACTATACAAGATGGTATAAATATTGCAGAAGAGTTATTGAATCAAAAACAGCTACCTCAGGCTATATTTACAGGTAGTGATGAAGTTGCAGCTGGATTAATTCAATATTTTACGGCACATAATGTTAATGTTCCAAAGAATATTGCAATTATAGGTTACGATAACCAACCTTTTTCAAATATGCTGAAAGTAGCATTAACAACTGTTAATCAACCAATCGATATCATAGGTGAACGGTTGGTAAGGAATTTAATTTCTATGTTAGAAGATAAAACTAGTATTCAGGAAAATGACAGTATTCAACTTAGTATTGTTGAACGTGAAAGTACATAAAAAGAGCTTTAATCAATAAGCTCTTTTAATTATCAAAAATATGGTATCGATACCATATAATAAATTGGAGGCTAATTATGGAACAACAATGGTGGAAGAAAGAAGTTATTTATCAGATATATCCTAGAAGTTTTAAAGATACAAATGACGATGGAATTGGGGACATACAAGGGATTATTAGTAAACTACCTTATTTAGCTGATTTAGGTATCACAATGATTTGGATTTGTCCTATCTATAAATCACCAATGATAGATAATGGATATGATATTTCAGACTACTTAGATATCAACTCTGAATTTGGAGATATGGCAGATTTAGATCAACTTTTCTTAGAAGCAAATCAATATAATATCAAAATCATGCTAGATCTTGTCATTAATCACACTTCAGATGAACATCCATGGTTTCAAGAAGCATACAAAAATCCTGAAAGTAAATATAGAGATTATTATATTTTCAAAGAAGGCGTAAATGGACAACCTCCTAATAATTGGCGTTCTATTTTTGGTGGAAGTGTTTGGGAAAAAGTACCTAATGAAGATCAATACTATATGCATATATTTGATAAGAAGCAACCAGATTTAAACTTTGAAAATCCAGAATTACGAAATGAAATTTATCAAATGATTAATACTTGGCTCGAAAAAGGTTTAGCAGGATTTAGAATTGATTCAATTACTTTCTTGAAAAAAGATCAAGATTTTGCAAGTTTACCTTCAGATGGTCAGGACGGTTTAGTGACATGTAAGTATAAAACACGCAATCGTCCAGGTATTGAAATATTTTTAAGAGAACTGAGAGAAAAGACATTTGATAAATATCAATGTGTGACTGTAGGTGAAGCACCTGGAGTTAAATATGATGAATTAGATGACTTTATTGGAGAAGAAGGATATTTTTCCATGATATTTGACTTTAAATATGCGGATATTGATGTTGAATCTGGTAGTGATTGGTTCAAACGAACTAATTGGAAAGTCTCTGAGTTTAAAGAATTATTATTTGAAAGCCAAGAAGCTATTCAAAAGGTAGGCTGGGGAGCTAATTTTATAGAAAATCATGATCAACCTAGAGCCATATCTAAATTAATTAAAAATAAATCATACCAAAACTATATTGGTGGAAGTGCTTTGGCGCTAATGTATTTCTTCTTAAGAGGGACACCTTTTATTTATCAAGGACAAGAAATAGGTATGACAAACTTTAATAGAACATCTATTGATCAATTTAATGATATCTCAAGTATCGATAATTATCATCGGGCAATTCAAGAAGGATTTTCAGCAGATCAAGCGCTTGAATTTGTCAATTTGCGTAGTAGAGATAATACTAGAACGCCAATGCATTGGAGTTCAGAGAGTAATGCTGGCTTTTCAGATGTGTCACCTTGGATTGAACTTAATGAAAATCACCAAGAGATTAATGTTGAAAAACAAAAGGATAAAAATGATTCACTATTTAACTTTTATCAACAAATGATTCAATTACGTAATCATTCTGAGTACTCTGAAACACTGATTTATGGAGATATTAAACCGCTTTGGAATACAAATGAAAACGTCATTAGTTATTTGAGACGTGACAATAACAATACATTCCAAATTATAGTGAATCTTTCTGATGAGTTGATAACCCAGGAAATAGATAATGAAGTACAAGACGTGACGCTAAACAATTATGAAAATCCACAGATTAATCAAGATTCAGTGAATTTAAGACCTTACGAATGTTTATTAATCAAAGTTAAATAAGGGGTGTTAGTTATGGCTAAAAATGATTACCAAAAAGTTGCAAAAGAGATTGTTCAAATTGTTGGGGAAGACAATATAGAAAGCATGACACACTGTGTAACTAGATTGCGTTTATCAGTTAGTGATCGAACTGCTATAGATGATGATAAAATTGAAGCAATTGATTTAGTTAAAGGGGTATTTTATACAGGTGGACAATATCAAATTATTTTAGGTACTGGTATTGTTAATAATGTTTTTGAAGCTATCGAAGAGCAGTATGATTTTAAAGAAGAATCCAAAAAAGAGATGGAAAAGAAAAAGCAAGGGGTTATTCAAAAGGCAATTCGTTTAATAGCTGATGTCTTTATACCTATTATTCCAATATTAGGAGCGACAGGTTTATTCCTTGGATTAAAAGGTGTTCTGTTTAATGAAAGTGTGTTGGGATTATTTGGATTGAAACCAGATATGATTCCAGAGTATATTCAAACACTCATATCTGTGTTGACTGACACAGCATTCGGATTCTTACCAGCATTTATTGCGTGGAGTGCGTTTAGAACATTTGGTGGAACACCGATTATTGGTTTTCTAATTGGATTAATGTTAGTATCTCCAGCTTTACCGAATGCTTATGAAGTTGCGGGTGGCGATGCTAAACCCATTATGGTAGCAGGTATTATACCGATTATTGGTTATCAAGGTAGTATTTTAACAGCATTATTTGCTGGTATTGTTGGGGCAAAATTAGAAAAAAGATTACGAAAGGTTATGCCTAATGCATTAGACCTTATATTTACACCTTTCTTTGTCATATTAATAGTAATGATATTCTCATTCTTTATTATGGGACCAATTGTACATGGTTTCGAAAGCTTTGGTATCACAGTAGTAAAATCATTTATAGGATTACCGTTTGGTATTGGAGGATTTTTAATTGGATTTATCTATCCGCTAGCTGTTATGACTGGTTTACATCATATGTTTATCATTGTAGAAACGTCATTATTGGCTTCAACAGGCTACAATCCTCTTATTACATTAGCTGCAATGTATGGTTTCTCCAATGCAGGGGTAACGTTAGCTTTAGCATTGAGCAGTAAAAAACCAGCATTTAAAACTGCAGGTGTAAGTGCGACTATAACTCAATTACTAGGTGTTAGTGAACCGGCATTATTTGGTGTTGTTTTACGTTCAGGAATTAAAGCTTTAGGTATTATGCTTATTTGTTCTTCACTCGGTGGTGGCATTTTAGCACTACTTCATATTAAAGCTAATTCTTATGGTTTAGCAGTTATTTTATCACCATTAATGTATATTTATGATTTTAGTCAGTTATTAACTTATGTCATTGTTGGTATATTAATCTTTATTTTAGGATTTGTTTTGACTAAAATGTTTGGAATTCCAAAAGGTGAAGATGTAGCAACAGCAAATGTTAGTACTGAATCTGTTAAAGAAGAAGCAACTATGGAAAATAATGTTGCTGGTAAACAACAATTTTTAGGTCAAGCTGCTAAAGGTGAAATCGTACCACTCAGAGATGTAGATGATCCAGTATTTTCACAAAAACTAATGGGTGAAGGATATACTATTGAACCACAAAATGGAGAAATTTATAGTCCATTAGATGGTAAAGTTGTCTTTATTTCTGATTCTAAACATGCCATTGGAATTGAAGATAAAAATGGTGTAGAAGTATTAATACACATGGGAATTGATACAGTAGAAATTAAAGAACCTGTGTTTGATATTAAAGTGAAAGAGAATGACCAAGTAAAAGCAGGTAATATGCTTGCTAATATGGATATTGAAAAAATTAAAGAACTTGGCAAAGCAACTACCGTTATGATTGTGATTACTAATTCACAAGAAAAAATCACAAACTTTGAACTGCAAAATAATAATAATAATGGAAAAGATGAGCGCGAAATTGCGTCATACTTATTACGATAATTATATTGAAAGTTATTTTTAAATATAGAAATAGCATTATCAGAATCGTTGGCATTTTAACATGTCAGCGATTTTATTTATGTTAAAGTGGGGTTGTATTAATTAAGATTATTAATTTAGGAGCAAATACATGAAACTAACATTAAACTTGCTGAATATCATTAACTATTTAGTTCTAGTTATATTGATTGTTATTAATTTTAATCGATTAAGTCAATTTGGTTTAGATATTTGTTTATATTTTCTAATTGCGAGTAACGTATTGCTTACTATTTCAATCTTGGTTTATTTTATATACAAATTGGAATCTTTTTTAATCAGTGTTTTTATTAATCTCGTTAATATAGTGATTATATTTCCAATTTTACTCTTAGTATTGTTTTAGTCACTAACATGGTAGCAAGTGCTCTCGTATTCCAGTACGAGAGCTATTTTTTGTCTTTATTATTATAGAGACATAGAACGTACCTATCATGTTCGCTATAATTGAAACCGCTATCACAAAACTGCTTAAAAACTTATAAAATAACTATGCTATTATGGAAAATAATGGTATCATAATCATAACTTGAAAACACTTTCGTATAAGAGGCTGAGACATAAAGTATTTATGCTCTGGGAAACGAATTAACGATATCCTAAGCGCTTTTGTCCGGTTCTCTCCTCGAGAGTGTTTTTTTAAAGAATATTATTTAGAATATTTTAAATTTAAGAAAAATTATGAAAGTTACATGAGGTATTTGAAATATGGGCGAGAAACAGATAATTACACCCAAAACATTTTTATTTAATGTATTAAATGGATTAGCGATAGCAATTATAGTAGGAATGATTCCCAATGCAATTTTAGGAGAATTATGTAAATATTTAAGTCAGTATAATGAAATTTTCGCTAAGATAGCTATTGTGGTTCAAGGTATTCAATATACGACTCCAATACTTACAGGCGTCATTATTGCGATACAATTTGGATTAGGACAATTACAAACCGCTGTAGTGGGTGCAGCAGCCTTTGTGGGTTCAGGAGCAACTACGATTACAGATAATAAATGGGTTATTACTGGTATAGGTGATTTAATCAACACAATGATTACAGCTGCTATTGCAGTAGGTATTATATTATTGATTAAAGATCGAGTAGAAAATTTTAATATGATTGTGTTACCTATTGTTGGGGCAGGTGTCGCTGGTTTAATTGGTTTGTTACTGTTACCTTATACTAAACTAATTACGGTTGGCATAGGTAATTTTGTTAATAGTTTAACGAATACACAACCTATTATTATGACGATATTGATTGCAATGATCTTTTCAATTCTTATAGTATCACCAATATCGTCCATAGGAATAGGTGTCGCAATTGGTATATCAGGATTAGCTGCTGGCTCTGCTGCAATTGGCGCTGGTACTTGTGCGATTGTGTTAGCTGTTGGAGCATGGCGTGTAAACAAAGTAGGTGTTCCTATTACAGTACTTCTTGGTGCAGTTAAATTAATGATGCCTAATACAATACGACATCCGATTATATTCTTACCAATTGTGTGTTCAGCCGCAGTATCAGGACTTATAGGCGGTTTGTTTAATATTAAAGGTGCACCAAATTCTGCAGGTTTTGGTTTAATTGGTTTAGTAGGACCTATTAAATCATTAGGATTATTAGACGGAGGTATGGCTAGTGGACTGGTAATAGTTGCTATTACATATATTATTGTCCCATTGGTAGCTGCGATATTCTTCAACTATTTATTTACAAAAGTCTTGAAATTATACGATTCAGAAGTGTTTGTTTTCAGATCAAAATAATAAGACAATAATAATGATATTAATATTCAATCAACGCTCTCGTATAGATCATACGGGAGCTTTTTTTATTCCTAAAATATCATATTAAAATTTGAGTGAGTCACATGCTTTAGGTATACTCATATTAAGAATAATAAAAATGCAAATGGGTTTATCTTCATATCTGTTTAAAGTAAAGACTCACCATATTAATGACAAACATTAGGGGAGATATAATATGGAAATTAATATAGATCATCCAGTTTATACGGTTCATGGTTTAATGAAAAATATTCAACCTCAAGGTATCCCAGGAACACTTTGTTTATTAGAAGATGCCATTTACTTTGAAGCGGATGGGTTTTTAAAAGGTTCTGAAATTAAAAATGTCTTTCATTTTGATGAGATTAAAAGTGTGAAATTTGGTTTATCTTTGAATCCATTTAGAATTGTTATTACTGAAAAAGAAGGCGAAAATTGGATCTTTGATTACGTGTCACGTGCAGATGGGAAGAAATTTGTAGAATTATATAATGACATCAAAGAAAGTAATTGAAACGTGCTATAGATATTAGCTACATTAAGATATATTAATTTTAAAAATATTGTCTATAATCCTATAATATAGTATTATAAAAGTATAAAAAAACACCTAGTCACTGATGGCGAATCAACAACTAGGTGTAAAACTTAGTAAACATATTCGTTGAGCTGGATAACTCGGTATATGTTATTTACTTACAGCCTATGTAATAGGTGCTCCCGTACTTCCAATACGGGGGCTATTTTTTTGTCTTTATTACTATAATGACATAGAACGTTCCTATTATGCTTACAATGATTGAAAAATCAATTTGAAGGAATATTGTCATACTTATCACCCCACTTTACTTACAAATATTCATAGGTGTATGTGATAACATATGACAAATAAGCTCACTAAGTTTTATGATTATATTATACTAAGTTAATAGATTGTTTTAAATATAATTTAACATTTGTATAGTTTCGTTTTTAATGATAGTCTAAATTTATAGATAGAACATAAATAATAAACATTAATAAAGGTTGTGTTTAGTGATGGATAGAGATTATTTATCAACAATGATACAAGCACTATATAATGATATTTTGATTGATTTGAATATTGATAAGATAAATACTTATTTTTCACCTTTGTATGTTCAAACTACTGACCACGTAACTTCTGATATTAATGAGTTTACTGAACATCTTAGGAAACTAAAAGAAGTAGTTTCAAAGCTAACAATTAAACAATTTGAAACAATGTTAATTGACGAAAATCAGAATACTGTATTCTTACGTTATAATGTTTACGTTACAAAAAAGAATGGGAATCGTGGGAAAATAGAAGTGTATGCAGAATTTAAATTTAATGAAGATGGAAAAGTAATAAGTTGTAATGAATTAACAATGCCTTATTCTGAAGAATTAAAAGGTATAGGTAGTATTAAATAAAATTATGAACATGATATTGAAGTAATCTACTAAACTTGTAAACGTTAAAGAAACAGGTCTTCCTAAAAAGAAAATTGGAAGACCTGTTTACATATCCTACTTATCTGTAACTTTCTCGCTTTTGACGGTATCCGCTAAAATGTTATCCCAAAATCCTTGAAGTTCTTCTACTGAGATATCTTTTTCATTTTTTTGTGTACCGACAAAGTCACCGTGATCCCAATTATGTTTAACAGGTGTCACTTGCCATACGCCTTTTTGAGGTTGATCTGAAGCATCCACATATTTTTGGTTGAATGGATGTTTGGCAGAAATTGTTGATACCAGTCCATCATTCTCTCGCCAAGCTTTATCATCTAGTTTACCAATAACATTTGCTGTTGTTAGATACTTAATGTTCATATGACGATCGCGTTTATAAATACCATTTTTATCTGGTTCGGTAGATTCACCTGAATATGTTTTGTATACAATATTAGGGTTTAAAGATGTCTTATTATTAAGTTCTTGTGCACCTTGAGTGGTTAAATCATATAAGCCATTGTCTTGAGTTGTCCAAAGTTTGCTGTTTTTAACGCGTTTCACGTATTCAGTATAAGATTCGTTAGGCTGTTGTTTTAATCCCCATTGTCTTAAACCAAGGTCAGAGCGGGAATGTTTACCACCTTGAGTTTTGGCATAGTCATATAGTACCTGTCTAATGATGGCTTCGTTGCCTAATTTATCTGAAGCATGTGTCCCGTTATGAGGTGTTGCAAGCGTTGTAATTGAAGAAATCATATTATCTTGTCCACCTTTATATAACGGTGAAATATCGCCACCATGTTGCTTCTGGTATTCAACCTCCTCAGGATCTCCATTACGAAGCATATCTTCTAATAGTCTAACGGTTTGTCCGCCCATACTATGACCAACTAAGTGAATTTTCTGTCCAGGTTTCCAATCTTTATAAGCACCTGCATAAGTTTTACCATAACGTTCGTGACCGTATTTTGCAGCATGTGCAGCGCCGTAATCTACAGTGCCACCTTTAATGTAATAGTATAGTTCAACAGCTCTATCATAATTGCTGCCTAATGCACTGACACTAGCTTCACTGACGTTATAACCTTTAGCACGCGCTTCTTGAGTGATTTTAAGACGATCGCCACCCCAATAATTGCTGTTATCAAGGCCGGGACCATTATCGGCAGTGTAACCATTAAAGCCATGTACAAGAATAATAGGGTCATGATTTTTATATTGAATTTGAGGCGCAACTTTATTGGTTTGGTCTTTAGCTGGTTGTACAGCTTTATCCTTAGATTTATTGTTATGTATTGCTACGGCGTTTTTTGTAAGTGTATTAATACCGTCTTTTGATTCATCATCTTTATCATTTGTTGGGCTGCTGTGCGTTTGATTACTATTATCTAACTGACTCAATTTAATATCATTTTGAGATTGAGTGTTTTTAGTTTGTGACTGATTATTCACTTCATTAGTTTTTTCTTCTGCTGCAGAAGCATCTTTAGCTGTAATATGTTGTTTTGATGATTGTTGTGACTGAGCCTCTGACGACACATCTTTATCAGAGTCTTCTTGCAGGGATGTCTTAGGGACCTCTTGTTTATCTTTGCTGTCATTAGTTTGAGTTGCTGATAGTTGATGCTCGTTAGAAGTTTGGTCTTTTTCTAATGATGGTGTTTGATCCGATTTCTCCACTTTAGTGTTAGATTGTTGGTCTGTTCTAGATTGCTCATGAGGTTGTTGTTTTTCTGAGTTTGGTTTGTCAGATTGTTTATTATCTACATATGAATCATTAGTTTGTTGGTTGTCTTTAGGTTGAAGGGAGTCTTCTTGAGTAGTCGATTCTTGATTTTGTTTTGTTGATTTTTGCTGCTGATCATCTGATTCTTTTGCAGTCTTTTCTTCATTATTATTAGGTGTTTTAGTATTTGTATTTTCACGTGAAACATCACTATTATTATTTTCTTGTTGTGAATTTAAATGTTCTTCTTTAGTTTCAGTTGTTTGCGCATTTTCATTCGCTATAGATGAAGCTTTGCTATTTTGATTATTTGAGTTCTCATTTTGTGTTTGTTCAGTTTGAGCTGAATGCTGATCTGATTGAGTTGTAGCAGTCGTTTGTGCGTTATTATTTTCGTTTTTAGTTTCATCTGCATGTGCAACACTACCGCCACCTATTAAGAGCATCGTTGCGACCATAATTGAAGATGCACCAATACTTAGTTTGCGAATACTATAAGCATGCGTTCTATTTGTCATGATTTTAGCACCTCTATTAACTAAATTTTTAAACTGTAACGTGATCAAATTTAAAGTTAATCAAATTCAATCACGAGATGTCTTCATCATAAATAAGAATTATGAAGCTAATATAAATTTCTATTTACAATTTCTTAAAGTCATTGAACACATCAATTCCAAGCCAACTATAAACTAACTAAAAAAACCATTTGTAATCTGTAAGTTGTTTACAGACCACAAATGGCAATAAATTCGTATAAAGTTTTAGTCTTTTAAATTCACATTCAGTTTATATGGTTGTTTACCAATTACGAAACGACATAGAGCAAACTCTCGGAGAATAATACCGACACCCACACACATACCTAAAGTACACACTAATGATATTACTATAAAGATAATACTTGTATTGATGAAAATAGACGTATATTCATATAGATATTCTAAAATGATCGGGTGTAATAGATATATGAAAAATGAAAATGAATTAACTAAATTCGTGACGCCATACATAAGCGTATTGAAATGAATAAATATACTAAGTAATAGTAAAAACATAAATGTATGATATAGCATTAATGTTTCAGTATAACTTGTTACATTCCAATAATCATGTTTACCAAATGCAAACACAAAAATTAAATAAGACACTACAGATAAAGTTAGTATAATAAACGGAAATTCATAAACAAACTTCATAATTCTATTGTAGTTATAGCCGATATAACCACCTAGGAAGAAGAAAAAGATCCATCCTAAAATAAATGTATTATCACTTAATGGATATATGTGATGTAATTGTGTTTCGAATGCATGATTTGTATGTAGTAAACGCAAAAATACAAATTGAACAATGAATGATCCTATTAATAGAATTTTACTATTGAATATTTTAGGTGATATTTTATAGATGATATAGCTTAATATGAAGTACTGAACTATAACGATAATAAAATAACCATACCAATATCCTAATACGACATTTTGGTAGAATTGATGCCAGAAAGGATCTCCTAATTTTCTGGATTCACTATAACAATAGAAACAACCTACTAATAAATAGGGCATAATGATGTATTTAAAACGTGATGTTAAATAATTCAATTTTAATGAAGAATAATTTAACGTTGTCAGTAATTGAGACAACACGATGAAACACGGTGTGCCAAAGATAAATATATTTTGAGCATAATAAATGACTTTAAGTTGCGCTGTATCATCACCATCTATACCGCGCATATATTGCGTTAATATATGTGTGACGATAATAATAACGCAGAGAAATGCTCTAAGGTAGATGAGTTCTTTTTTCTTTTTATTTTGACTTGCCATCTTTAAAACCATCCCATTTTTTAATTAATTTATTAAAGGAATCCTCGTTTACTAAAACACGTGGAATAGCATAATTATCATCATCTGGATAGACTGAGCGGTCTGCTAATGTATAAGCATATTTAATATTTTCAGATTTCAATATTTTTATATTTTTCTTACTTGGTTCTCCATATGGAAAGGCTAAAGAATTATTAGTCTTATCAAAGTTTTTGTTAATATAATGGTTACTTTTACTTATATCATTTTTAATTTGTTTTCCACTTTTTTTTGTAATAATTGACTTGTTGTCTTTGGTTAATGAGTGAAGGTTATGTGTATGAGAACTGAATGTCCAAATCTTTGATTTCTGCATTTCTTTTAATTTACTTAGGTTAATGAGGTTAAGATTGTGGAAATCATCTTCTCCGACATGGCCGGTAATCACAAATCCTGTTGCTGGTACATTATATTTCTTTAATATCGGATAAGCACTGTCATAAACGGACATGTCGATATCATCGAAGTTGATCCATACACTACGCGCAGGGAACTTACCTTTACTCTTATAATGTTGAAATTCCTTTTCTGTTAAAAAGTGTGCATCATGATCTTTCAACCACTTAATTTGTTTATTAAATTCTTTTTTAGTCACACTATAATCATTAATTTCTTTACTACTTGAAATGGTGAATAATGTATCTTCAAACCAATTACCATCACGGACACGATGGTAATTTAATGCTAAAGCGCTGTTTTCATGATGTTTACTATTTAACGGGTTTTTCTTTTCTTTAGCGAATGAAGTATTGTCATAAAAAATCATCAAGAAAAATAATGACGTGAATAATAGGGTGGCAATAAGTTTAGAACACTTTCCCATGATTAATACCTTCTTTTTTATATATTCTTTTTCTAATTAATAAGAATAATGAGAATACAATAGCATCAAAAATGATGAATTTTAATAATAAATCGAAAGTTTCGAACATAGTGTCTTGTTCAATGTTCAGTAACGTTCTTATAATTAAAACTAATTCATGACTTAAATTGAAAAGTGAGCCAATAATTAGAATGCAGGCTATAGCGAAATAGACCCAAAATATAATACTTAATGCAAAAGTAATGACTTCTCTTATACAATGTAAACAAAAATATGTACTTAGCTTTTTCCTCTGTCTGGGCTTGTCCATGTGGCAAACTCTCCTTTCTTTCTAGTAAGTGCTTTTGGAAAGGCAATAATAGCGACGGAAGCGTTAAGCAACCAATATATAGCTGAATACCAGCTTAAATAGAAAATAGTGAAAATATTAATTTTTTCGTATTTACTATCTGCAATAAGTGAAACTGTGAATTGAACTGTATTGATAAATGTTAGTAATAAGGCCGATAAAATGATGAGTGAAAATTTATAATTTAAGAAGTAGTAGTCTAAGAAGTTAGCATTTATAATTTGAATGATTAAAATAGAGACAACGCAGTAAACCCATATAAGCGAAAAGATTTGTTCGAATACGAGTAAATAAATGGCTGGATTCATTGATTTTAACCCGGCTTTAAAGTCACGAATTAAAACTTCTTGTCCGCCTTGTGCCCATCTTAATCGTTGTTTCCATAGGCCTCCCACAGTTTCGGGTACAAGCATTCTACAAAGTGCTCTAGGTTCATATTTAATTTGAAATCCTGCTAGATGGAATTTCCATGAGATGGCAATATCTTCAGTAATCATATCGATATCCCATTTTCCAACCTGTATAACTGCAGATTTTCTAAATAGTGTAAATACACCAGAGATTGTATTAATTTTTCCTGTTAAAGATTGTGCACGTTTGATACTTCCTACCATACTTGCATATTCAATAGTTTGGATTTTACCAAGTATAGATTTTTTATTTCTTATTCTTGGATTACCAGTAACTGCTGCTAATTTAGGATTGTCTTGGAAGTGTTGAATCATAAAGTAAGGTGCGCAATTATCGATAAGCGTGTCTGCGTCTATGCCCATAACGTAATCATACTCGGCATAATCAACACCTTTGTTTAGAGCATTGGCTTTCCCTTGATTGACTTTAAGATCGACAAATGTGAAATCCATTGTTTCTTGAAGCTTATAAATAATCTGTGCAGAATTATCTGAACTTCCATCATTGATGACAATGATTTGTTTGTTTGGAAATTCTAATGACAATAGATTTTCAATTGTATCTTTAATTGTTTCTTCTTCGTTAAAGCAAGGAACTAAAAATGATATACCTTCTTCTCCTATGGCTTTAGTCGGTTTTTGAGTAAGCCATAGCTCAGAAAAGAACATATAAATAATCGTTCCTACTATCCAAAATACAGACATAAATAACGGATAAAGTATTAAGAAATTTAATAAGTTCATGTTTCTCCCCCTAGGAATTTTTAACATGAACTGATGATAATGCAGTTTTCTAGGAGTTGCAACACTTTTTTAATATATAAAAAAGTTATAATTGGTATAATTATTATTAAACAAAAATAACTCTATTATTAATAATAGAGTTAAAAATTTTATGCTTAAGAAGTTTTAGTTGGTAAAAAGAGTTTATGGGTGAAAAAACGCTTTAGACAGTTTTAGTTTACTGTCAAAAAGGAAAAACTTAGCAATAAATCAATGGACAAAAAATGTTGTGTTAACAATAGCTTAATATTAGAAAAATATTTTAATGTATTTAATGATGTACTTGATGAGATCATTTTGACTTAGAGAAGAAGCAAACTCTCCCCAAAAACTCATCGTCACACCGTTTAGGTTTGTATCGTAATAGTTCTTTTGATGATTATGGTACGTATTAAATGACGTTATTTTTGTGTCAGATATTAAATCAATATTTTTAGATGTTGAAGTTGATTTTTCATCTCTAGGAAATAGATATAAGGACTGACTATTAAAGTTTTCAACTTGATGGTTGTAATCGAAAAAGTCTTTTGGTGTTAAGCTATTTTGATTTTTCTGTTGCCAATACATAATGATAATGGCTTGATCTAACTGTTTCAGACCTTCTTTAGTTATGGAATCGTTCCATATTTTAGTTTCATAGTTATTGGAATTCGCATAATTGGAAATTTGATTGATGTATTTTACGAATTGTTGTTGGTTCGCACCACTACCGGGCACTTCATCGCCACCAATGACCATTTTCTGTTCATCTTTATACTTCGGCTGTTTAAATAAACCGCTAATTTCTGAAATTAAATCTTTAGAGAATTTCAATGAATCTTTATTATCTATAAAATCAATCGTACTTGAATCATCTTGCGATACGACTTTTTGATATGTATCAGGATGATGTTTTCTTAATAAAGTAAGAATGGATTTTGAGTGAGAAGGTAAATCTATTTCTGGAATAATTTGAACGTTTCTTTGGTTCGCATATTTAATAATAGATTTGAGTTCTTTTTTAGTTAAAAAGTATGAATTCGTTTTGTTGGATGTCTGCTTTAACATTTTTGAATAGATACTGTAGTTTTCATTATCAGAAAAATGTAACTGTAAGTATGTACCATGATGTTTACTAAGATGTTTGATAATTTGCTTAATACTATGTTCTGTATAGTGTTTACGTGCAATATCTAACGTAATGCCTTTTTCTATTTCTGATTTATCTAGTTTCTTTTGGAAAAATATAGTGAATATCGCTAAAAAGATTACGAGACATAAAATAAATTTCTTTAACATGATTAATCCCTTTTAATTAGAAAGTTTTTTATTGTACAAGATACTATTTAAAATGAAATAGCGTAGTTAAGTTAAAAATAATAATATATTTAAATACCCATATATTCCTCGATTAATCATTTATGTTAAAATATTTGTAATAAAAAATTTTCGGAAAATTTTTTCTACTTAAATATTTAGGGGTTTTAAAATTTAATAATTTCAAAGGGGATGTTAGTCATGCAAGGGGATCATATGTGGTTAACGATAATGGGATTACTCATTATTATTTCGATTGTTGGTTTATTAATTGCCAAGAAGATTAGTCCATTCGTGGGGATGACGTTAATTCCGTGTCTTGGAGCACTTATACTAGGCTATAACGTTCATGATTTAGTGACGTTCTTTGACAAAGGTTTGTCACAAGTCATGAATGTCGTCATTATGTTTATTTTTGCGATTATTTTCTTTGGCATTATGACAGATAGTGGTTTATTTAAGCCCGTTGTTAAAAGATTATTATTAATGACACGAGGTAATGTGATTATTGTATGTATTATGACAGCATTGCTTGGTACAATTGCGCAATTAGATGGCGCAGGAGCGGTTACATTTTTACTATGTATTCCAGCGTTATTACCACTTTATAAGGCATTGAACATGAGTCGTTACTTACTCATCTTATTATTAGCACTTAGTGCAGCAGTGATGAATATGGTGCCGTGGGGCGGACCAATGGCTCGTGTAGCAACAGTGTTAAAGGCTAAAAGTGTTAATGAATTATGGTACGGTTTGATACCTATACAAATTATTGGGTTTGTATTAGTCATGATACTAGCTGTTTATTTAGGATTTAGAGAGAAACGACGTATTCAAAAAGGTATCGCTAATGGAGAGCTTGAACAAACACAAGATATAGATATACATAAATTGGTGAGACATTATGAACATGATCAAGAGATAAAATTCCCAGTTAGAGGTCGCGCAAAAGAGCATGGGTCTATCATTTGGATTAATACACTGTTAACGATTTTAGTTATGGTCATTATGCTTTCAAATATAGCACCACCAGAATTTGCATTTATGATAGGTGTCGCATTAGCTTTAATTATTAACTATAAGAGTGTCGATGAACAAATGGACCGCGTCAAAGCACATGCACCTAACGCATTAATGATGGCAGTAGTTATCGTCGGTGCCGGTATGTTTTTAGGTGTGTTAGACCATACAGGAATGTTGAAATCAATCGCAACAGATTTAATTAAGATCATTCCACAACCTGTAGGCCCTTATATCCACATTATTGTAGGATTATTAGGTGTGCCACTTGATTTATTAACAAGTACAGACGCTTATTACTTTGCGTTATTACCAATTGTGAAACAAACTGCAGCAGAATTTGGCGTATCTCAAGTATCTACTGCATACTCAATGGTCATCGGTAATATTATTGGTACATTTGTGAGCCCATTTGCACCAGCATTATGGCTTGCACTTGGATTAGCTGAAGCTAATATGGGAACATATATCAAATATGCGTTCTTCTGGGTATGGGGCTTCGCAATCGTATTATTATTAATTGCAATGTTGGTAGGTACAGTGGCATTTTAATGTTTGGGCAGTCTTGAGGTAGTCTAAATATCATTATTTAATATAAAGACAAAATAAATACCCGTAACAGAGCGATTAAATCGTTCTATTACGGGTTTCTTTATTTGATATTATCCTTTTGTATAAAACGCATCGAATACTTGGTCTAAGTCTTCTTTAGCGCCTTTTATAATTTCATCTTCTGGTAGCACTGATGTACCTTCCGCACGAGCTACGTAAAATTCGTCAAAGCCCATAATTTCTTTGAACATTTCTCTTAAATAATGGTATGAGAATTCAAGAGGTGTGTAACGGTCATCATTCGTATAAACGCCACCACTCGCTTGTAGTAATAATGCTTTGTAGTCATCTGTCATCAGCCCAACAGAACCATCTTCAGTATATTTAAATGTTTCTCTTGCCACCATAATATTGTCGATATAATCTTTTAATCTAGACGTGATATTGAAGTTGTGTAAAGGTGTCAAAATAACAATACGATGATGTTCTTTAAATTGGTTTAGTAAAAATGAAGACATCTCAGCGATTTGGCTTTCTTCAGCTGATAATTCTTCTCCTGAACCTAATTTAGACCACACATGTAATAATTGATCACTCTCTAAACGAGGTAGTGCAATATCATATAAATTTAATTCTTCAATTTCACCTTCTGGAAATGCAGTATTAAACTTTTCTAAAAATAAATTTTTCAATTTAGCAGTATAAGTCGCATCATTATTAAAATACGGATGCGCATTAATAAGTAATGTCTTCATTAATTTTATTTGCTCCTTTAAATGTAATATTCATAGTATATACATATAAATTTGAAAATACTATTATATAGTTTTAAATTAACAAATATTAAAGTAGGGACACGCAACTCTTAAAACGCTTCGCTCATGAGTTGCATGTCCCTTTAATTACAGGAATATATTCATATATTTACTTTAATCTGCTGAGTTTAACGCATTGAGCATATCAATTCTACTTATTTTTCTAGCCATAATCAGCATTACAATAAATGCAAATACTAACGTTAATAGCGTAGAGAATGTAAAGTTTGTCCAATATAACGTTAAGTCAGCCATAGCATTGTTAGGTGGCAATGTATCCATAATAAAGTGATGTAAATAAGTGCCACCGATAAATCCAGTTAAAATACCGATGATAGTGAGAAGTATTGTTTCTCGGTAAATATACATCACTGTTTCTTTTTTATAAAAGCCTAATACTCGAAGTGTGGCGAGTTCTCGTGTACGTTCAGATACATTAATATTCGTTAATGTGAAGAGTACAACGAATGACAACGCAGATGATGCAACGACAATGATTAAGACGATATTATCAAGACCGTCTAAAATTGTATTGATGGCTGTTTTAGCTTGGTTGGATTGCACGGCTGTTTGGCTCGCATCTTGTTCATTTAATTCACTTGAAACTTTATTAATATTTGAAGCGGATCTATCTTTTAAATTTAAAATTTTAGCATTATAATCGATATCTTTATCAAATGCTTTTTCGTAATATTGTTTGTTCATCACCATGTAATGTCCAGCATACATTTGAGCGATACCATCAATTTTGACTTTATGTTTAGCATTAGTATCATCTTTAATTGTTAGAGTATCACCTTTTTTGTAGTGGCCAAGTTTAGCTAATTTTTCAGAAATAACAACACCATTATTGCTTAATTTTATTTTCTTATCTGAATCGGCGTCACGTAAGGTCATATAATCCTTAAAGGTATCAGAGTTTTTAGGAACAATCATAGAAATTTGTTGATTATCTATAACGTTTTTAGGTTTAGTAGTAACCGATTGATAGTAGACATCATCTTTTTGTTTAACTGAGTCTAAATCATTAATTTTGTCATTATATTTATCTTTGTCTTGTTGTGACGCATGCGTATTATAAACACTAATAATATCGTAGTGAATAATATTTTGATATTGGTTATGGATAATACCATTTAATGAATCTCGCATACCGAAACCAGTAATTAACAGTGATGTACAGCCAAACACGCCGAGTATTGTCATAAACATACGACCTTTGTATCTGAAAAGGTTACGAGCAGTCACTTTATGATTGAATGACAATTTATTCCAAATAAATGGTAGACGTTCTAATAATATTTTTGAACCGGCTTTTGGTGGTTTTGGTAATAATAAATATTTAGGTTGTTCTTTTAAAGCTTTCCAAGCAATATATACTGAAGGTACAACTGTACAAAGTAATGCGACTAATAGACTAATACCAATCCACAACCAGTGAGTAGGTGTTTGGATTTCAGGCACAATCAAGTTAGCAGCATAGGCTTGATAAATTTTTTCAGGTAAATACCATGTACCGAAGAAACTACCAAGTGCAGTACCTATAACTGCAGCACTTGTGCCATAAATTAAGAACAGTTTCATAGCGTCAAATTTTGTATAGCCAAGAGCACGCATTACACCCATATTCATTCTTTTTTCTTCAGCCATTCTAGACATTGTTATAAATGTAACTAAAATTGCTACTGCAAAGAAAATGATAGGGAATGTGTTAGATAAAATATCAATACGTTTAGCTGATTCACCAAACTGACTATAGCCTTGATTGTAATCACTACGTGGTTGAATTTCGTAGTTAATATCATCTAATTTTTTAATGTCGTTCTCTTTGTTTTTGAGTTGTGTTTCAGATTTAGCTATATCTTGTTGAGCGTCTTTTAGTTTGCCAGTTTGTTGTAGCATAGTTTTATTTTCATTAACTGAATCTTTTTGTTTATCTAACGCTTTTTTCGCTTTATTAAGTTCTGCTTGTTTATCATCTTTCATATCTGAACATTGTTTGTCAGACCATTTTTCTAAATCATCAGCATTATTTGAAGCATTACTATTAATTTGTTTTTCAAATCGGTCTGAGTAGCTGTTACCGTGGACGTTATTATAAGTTAGTTTAGCAACATTTGGTTTGGAATTGTTGAATCCAGATTTTGCTAGTACGCCGAATGTATCGATTTGTCCTTTACCAACATTGGTTACGCCCAAATTTTGCTTTTGCATGTAATCACTTGAGGTTACGAAACCAACAACTTTGTATTGATGATGTTTAAGTCCAGAAATATCTTTTTTACCTTTATTATTTGTAAAATCAATTGTTTGTCCAATTTTATATTTTGAAGTATCTTGCGCATTTAAAGCAATTTCATTAGAAGATTTTGGCAAACGACCTTTTTTAACTTTATAGGTAGACAATTTTGATGTGTTTTCGTTTAATCGAATAGCTTTATTTGAATTTGCAATACGAGCATCTTTCGAAATGCTATATTCTGTCTTAGCCACATGATCCATATTATTAATATGTTGTTTATCATCTTTTGAAAAGCCAATAGGACTTGTTACTTGTGCGTGAGCCATATGATGATCTTTAAAATATTGATCTCCAGTTAGTCGCATATCATCGCCCGTTACTTTTAAGCCGATTAATATGAAAGCACCTAAAGCTAACAAAATAGTAATTGAAATGAAGCGAGGAAATGATGACTTAAATTCACGTAATATCGTTTTATTTAATTTATTCATGTATATCCTCCTTAATATTCAATTTCTGATATTGGTTTAGGATGATCATTGATGTAGTCTTCTTTAATTTTTCCGTCGAATATTTCAATTACATGGTCTGCCATATCTTTTAATGCTGCGTTATGCGTCACGATAATGACCGTTTTATTATTTTCATGGCTTAAATCTTGCAGAACTTGTAAAATCTTTTTACCAGTTTTGTAATCTAATGCGCCTGTTGGTTCGTCACATAATAGTAAGTCTGGATTTTTTGCAACGGCACGGGCAATAGAAGCACGTTGTTGCTCACCACCAGATAGTTGGGAAGGGAAGTTACCCATTCTTTTTTCTAAACCAACTTTTTTTAGCGTTTCTTTAGGATCTAATGCTTCTGATGATAGTTCAGATGCAAGTTCTAAATTTTCTAAAGTCGTAAGGTTAGGAATAAGATTATAGAATTGGAAGACAAATCCAACTGATTTCCGTCGATAAGTAGTTAATTCTTTTTCGGAAAATTGAGCAATATCCGTACCATTAATGATGACTTTTCCTTCTGTAGCTGAATCCATACCACCTAATGTATTTAATAATGTTGATTTACCTGCACCAGATGAACCTACAATGACCATAAGTTGACCTTGTTCTAATTCAAATGAAATATCGTTATTTGCATAGACCTTTTGATCTCCAGTTCCAAATATTTTTGAATAATTTTCTAACTTTATATACGCCATATGATCCCTACTTTCCATATAGTTGAATATTAATAATAATGATTTCTTTTATAATAGACAGTGTGTCTATTAGTTAAAATAGCACATTTTGATTAGAAAATCTTGGTTTCATTTTGTAAAAATCCGACTTAATAGACAGTATGTATATTATCGTCTATCAATATTAAAATAATAGATAAATATGTGTTGATTTAAAACTAAGCTAACTAAAAAGCACTCTAAAAATTAGACAAATAACTAATCTTTAGAGTGCGAATTTGAATATGATATAGGTTGATGTTAGGTTATTGATTTTCAAATTCAGATTCAATACCTAATAGTGATATGGGAGAATGGCTAGAAACATCGAAAAGTACCTCCGCAATATAATGAGAGCTATAATAATTCTCGCTGTTAAACCAACTTTCAATAACTCCTAAATCACCATATATTGTATGATTCAATATAATATCTTTTTGGAAGTTCATTTCAACGTTGTTTTTTTCCAATAATGGATAATAAATATTTTCACGAACCTTTTCTACTAGTAATGCGCGAAAATAGGTTGTATTCATATTTGTAATGAGTACTTTTACAAACTCAAAATTAAGTTCAATATATTCTAATAACCGTGTGAAAGACACTTTAAATTCAGTATTAAATATAGAATCATCATTGACTGAAGATTGTTTTACATAATCGGTAAGCTCATCAATCGTTTCCTCAATTACAGAGTTTAAGAAATCGTCCTTGCTCTTATAATGTAAATAAAAAGTACTGCGATTGATATTAGCAGCGTCAGCTAATTGTTTAATCGTGATATTAGAATAACTTACTTGATTTAATAATTGAGTAAGTCCCTTTTTTAAATATTGGTTAGTACGAATTTGTCTTTTGTCCATTTCTGCTTCATCCTTTATTGCATAAATACTCTATTATGTTAAAGATAATCAACATATATCATTGATATGTACATTAAACCTATAATTCGAGAAGTTTCTGCGAGTATTCATTATGGAAATTTGTTAAGTTATTTAATAGACGTATTGTCTATTAAAATATAAGATAACTTAAATAATATTGCAATTGATTTCAATAGTAGAAAGTGAGTGTTTGATTATGAAAGAGAATTTACAAATAATAGATATTCACCATCACATTATTCCTAAAGTATATAAAGACGCATTACGTAAGATAGGTGTAACAACTGCTGGTGGCTATCCTATCAAGGATTGGAAGCCTGAGGACAGTCTTAATATGATGAATGAATTAAACATAAATATAGGTGTAACTTCTATTTCAGAGCCGGCAACATTACCGTTTAATAAGAAGCAAGCTTCTAAAGTAGCTAGAGAAGTAAATGAGTATCAAGCACAATTAAAGAAAGACTACCCAGAACGTTTTAAAAGCTTTGCTTTACTACCGATGCCGCATGTTAAACAGTCAATCAATGAAGTAGCTTATGCTCTAGATGAATTGAAATTAGACGGTATTGGATTGTTATCTAATTATGGAGATCAATATTTAGGCGACGATATATTTGAGCCAGTGATGAAAGCAATTAATGATCGTCATGGCGTGGTGTTTGTGCACCCTAGTTCGTCTTCAGATAAAGTGAAAAAACCTCAATATGTTGTAGCGGATTTTATAGAAGAATTTACCTTTAATACTTCGCGAGCAGCGACTAATTTAATATTGAGTGGTACGTTAGATCGTTATCCAAATATTACATTTATTTTGGCGCATGCTGGAGGTACGTTGCCGTATTTAGAATGGCGAATTAACCAAACACTTGAAACATTAAGTTATATAATGGTGAATCCGAAAGAACGTCTGAAGCCATATTTAACGGGAAGTAAGACAAGGATGATTGGAGAAGTTGCTAAACACCCTATTCGCTATGGAAAAATGTTCAAAACATATCTACATAGTTTGAAGCGAATGTCACAATTACAATATTCTGCTGACGATTATATTCGTCGATTTTATTATGATACAGCACTTTCAACAGGTGACTCTACATTTGCGAGTTTGAAAGAAATTACTGATACATCTCATATCGTTTTTGGCTCAGATGCACATTATGCACCTAACGATTGGATTGCTAAAATGGAACAAGATATTGGTGCGTCTAATTATTTTGATGAAAATGAGCAGCATCAGATTTTTAATGACAATAGTAATGTATTGTTAAAATAGTAACAACTATCAATTGAAAGATTTTAAAGGGCAATAGCTATATTTCAATATGAATTGTTTGATTGACTACACTTTGATAGATACCATGAATCTGTTGCCAAAGATTAAATTTTTGCAGGTTAGGATATGGGTAATATTATTAAATGATCCTAATGGAACAACAGTATTAAAGGAGTATTTAACATGAGTGTATTTTCAAAAGATGAGCAATTACAAATATTAAAAGATTTGATAGAGATTAAAACCGTAAATGATAATGAAATTGAAGTAGCAAAATATTTACAATCATTACTACAAAAGCACGGTATCAAAGCAGAAATTGATGAAATTAAAGGACGTCATCAGCGTGCTAATCTAATTGCCTCAATAGGCGACGGTCATCCCGTTGTAGGCATTTCTGGTCACATGGACGTAGTATCGGAAGGTGATTATGGCGATTGGACATATCCACCATTTGAATTAACTGAACAAGACGGCTTGTTATATGGTCGTGGGACATCGGATATGAAAGCAGGACTAGCTGCATTAGTCATTGCAATGATAGACATTCATGAACGTGGTTTATTGGAAAAAGGTACAATTAAGTTAATGGCGACAGCTGGAGAAGAAATGCAACAGCTTGGTTCCGAACAATTATACAAAGCAGGCTATACGGACGATGTAGATGCACTTATCATTGCTGAACCATCTGAGTCAGGTATTGTCTATGCACATAAAGGTTCAATGGATTATCAAATTGTGTCTAGAGGACAAGCAGCACATAGTTCTGTGCCAATTGTAGGTAAAAATGCGATTAAACCTTTATTAGATTTTGTGCGTAATATAGATGATGAATATGAACAACTTCAACAAGAATTAAATTATCAACAGTTAGACTTTTCACATTTTATAGAAGGCGTTAAGGAAAGAATAAACGGCCCTATAGATGAACAACAATTAGCACAAGTGGTCAAAGGTTTAGTTATTAATCACACAATGATTCATGGTGGTAATCAAGTGAATTCAATACCAGATAAGGCCACAACGGATTTTAATATACGTACTGTCCCAGAATTTGATAATGATAAAGTGAAAGCACTATTCGACAAACATATCAATCAAATTAATGGAGAAGGTGGACAACTTGAAGAGGATATATATTTAGATTTAGATCCAGTGCTTACAACAGGAGAGAATCGCTTAATAGCATTAGGTCAACAAGTTGCAAAGACTATCTTTAATCGTGAGGTCGTTGCGACTCCAACTGTAGGCGTGACTGATGCCTCTAATTTACTTCGAGATAAAGATGAACACTTTCCATTCTTAATGTTTGGACCTGGAACTGTACCACATCAAATCAATGAGCACGTCAATAAAGAAACATATCATCAATTTGTTGAGTACTATATTGAATTATTAACGACTTATTTAAATGAGGATTAGTTTCTTATGTATTTGGAGTTAGCCTATGGAAACATAATATATGTCTTCGTAGGCTAACTCCATTTTAATTTAAACTAATAGTAATGGCGCAGAATATATAAGAAGTAAGACTGCGTTCAGTATTATTAATATGATAAGAGCAAAGCGATGCCCATATTTAAAAAGAGAAATTAAATTGATGATTAAAGTTATGATAATAAGAGTGGCACCTGGCCAATACCATAGTGAGAACGTGGTACCATTAAATAAGTTAGTAAAAAATGTTGTATAAACAACGCATAAATTAACTATACTTAAAATGATTGATAATAAATATAAGATGCGAGTTGATTTCATGATGTCTGTCCTTTCTAATCATGTATTTATATTAAGATAATATTATATAATTTTGTTTTTCAGTTTGTAAATAGATTTAATGCGTCATTTATATTTTTATGTAAAGTGAGCTTCAGTAAGATATATAAACAAAAATGTTTGATGAAGGAGAAAAATAGATGGATGAGAGAAATGAAGTTATTAACAAGTTACTAGAGCGTGCAGATATTCATGAAGGTATGCGTGTACTAGATATTGGATGTGCTACTGGTGAAGTAACACAATTAATCGCCGAACGCGTAGGTGCACAAGGAGAAGTTATTGGTATCGATATGAATGAAGACTTATTGGCTAAAGCAATTGAAGGAAATGCATATCAAAATGTCAGTTATCAGTTACATGATATTTATCAATTACCCGAGACGTTAGGTCAATTTGATGCAATTGTTGGTCGACGCGTATTAATGTACTTGCCTGATGTGAAACAAGCTTTATCTGTATTAAAAGGATTTTTAAAACCTGGCGGGCAATTTTGTTTTCAAGAGAGTGATGCGATTAATGGAGGAACGGGTGCAGATCAATTACCAAACCATCAAACAGCAATACAGTGTATTTGGGACACTGTTGAAAAAGAAGGTGGAGATATTCATATTGGACAAAAACTATATCAATTATTTAACGAAATAGATATGCGTGATATAGATTACTTCGCTGAAGCGGTGATTCATACTTCTGAAAATAATGATTTAGAATGGCTAGTGGGAATGATGTTACCTAGAATGAAAGCACACCAAGTAGTGGAAGAGGATTTTTCAATCGATACATTTAAAGACAAATTAAATCAAGAAGCGAATCAAAATCCAGCTGCTTTTATACGAGATATGGCCTTTGCCATAACAGGAAAAATCAAAGGTTAATAAACAAGATAGAGGCTAGAACCCGCAAAATGGGTTCTAGCCTCGTTTATATATTAAAAGTTATGTTTAAGATACATTCGCGTATGTGACATATCCATTTTGTACAACAAACACAATATGCCCTTTACCTACTTGATAGCTATATAAGCCATCGCCTTTCTTCTTAGTAGGGCCATTTAATGGATTTTGGAAATCGTAGTGATTACCATATTTTTGTTTCACTTGTTTTAAAGTAATTGTATTTGGTTTGATTTTAAATTCTACATTATTTGCTTTGTGGTTTTTATATTGTTGGAAATTTTGATCATAAATATCTTTAGAATTATTAGGTGCCTGATACTTACTGTTTACTTTCACACCATTGAATTCTACGTTACCTGCTTTTAGTCCATTGTAAAAAGATGAACTTAATACAAAATTGCCACCAGAAGCGGTATAACCATTATATTTATACCAATATTGAGATGAAGCAGCATGGGCTTCGTGAGATGATACATTGTCTGCAGAAACACTTACTCCTAATGCAGTGCCGAGAATAATACTACTAGCAACAAAAGTTTTTGTTAATTTCTTCATAAAGCATCACTCCTATATGATTTTGGTAGCGAAAACGCTACCACTTTTAATTTACAATATTATTATAAGATATTCAAACTTAAAGTATAAATTTATTTTCATTTATTTTATTTAATGATGTATAGTACATCAATCATTTATATCTATATTGTGAAATATTTTGTTTCACGTCTATATTTATATAAAAATATAGTATAGTCTGTATGTATAAAGTATTTTTGCAATAAATGTAAATTTATGTATATTTAAATTAAATCATTAACTAAACAAAGGGGACTTATTAGTGAAGAAATTGTTATTTTTAAGTGGGACAGCACTTTTATTATTAGCAGCTTGTAATAATGATGACTCATCAAGTGAAAACAAAGGTGCATCAAATGTAGAAGATAGTCAAAAGAGTGAAAATAGCAGTAAAGGTGATAATTCTAAATCATCTTCTAGTAAAGACAGCTCAAATAAAGAAAGTAATTCAGATAGTTCGAAAAGTTCATCTAGTAATGACATAGCTAACTTATCTGAGAAAGAGAAAGTAGCTTTAGTATTTTTAGCGAATGAATCAGGTAAATATACTTTAACGAAAAATGATATTTTGACTGGTAGATATACAGCTCAGATGTCAGATGGTAAAGAGACTAAAACTTTGAAAAATTTTGCTGTAAGTAGAGAAATTCAAGATATTCCAAATTCACCTGAAGGGATGAAATTTTATGGTGTATCTCCTTCTGTAGGAATGTTTGGTTCTATCATAGGTGTCAGTGACGATAAAATTTATTTAGGTGGTACTCAAAGCGAAATTCCTTCATATAAAGATGCTTTAAAGTACGGTGAAGAACACGACACTAAAGAAGTCTACGAAAAATATAAAGATTCTAGTGAATTTGAATCAGTAGCTAACAAGGTTAATATTTATGATAAAATGCCAACATTCTCAGATGATGACGATGAAGAAAGTGACGACGATTCAAGTTCAGATGATAATAGTTCATCAGATAGTAGTTCTGATTCTGAAGAAGTTACACGTGATAACGTCATTGATAAAGTAGAATCCTACGAAGGAGAAAATTTAGATACAGACGAATATACATTTAAAGAACCTGAAAAAACAAGTGATGGTAAATGGGGATTCTCATATGATGATAAAGATGGCAATTTAGCAGGATCATATACTGTAGATGTTGATGATGGCTATGTGACGAAATATGATGAAAATGGTGACAAAGTAGGTTCAGGATATTAAGTTTTAATGCAACTCATAATAATGTATAAGAAGTATATACCTTATAATCAACGACTTCTATAAGAAAGGATTAAATGAAATATGTTTGAAGCGCCTGTTATGGAATGGTTTATAACATCCCTCATTGTATTTGTAATTATTTTATTAGCTGTAGAATTAATCAATTCTATAAGTAAAAATAAGAAAAGAATAATGGACATAGCAATAGAGTTAGACAGTTGGGTAAAATATTGTTTGAGTTTGGCTTATGTTGTCCTTATTTCAATAGGTATCTACGAATTCACGTTTTATTTTATGTTAGAAGCAGCAACACTTTGGGCGATTGTATTTCCAGTTACAATCATTGTCATATTTACACCATACTTACTTTTATTTTTACCATTATTTAAATATACAAGTACTTGGGGAATATTTCCCATTATATTGTGGAGTATGGTCAGCGCATTACCTTTAACTTATGGTATAAATCTATTAATAACTTCAAAAATGAGAACTACTGAATCTGATGTAGTCGCTTATACTAACGGTGAGGAAGTCTTTAAGTATGTCGGTGGCGCTTCGTTGGTTATAGTAGCAGTAACAGCCATAGTATTGATTATTATTAAATCAGTAACAAAAAAATATACAAAAGAATTAATTAGTGAAGAATAATAAAAAACCATCTCCCAATTGCGAGTTTAGCCGCATTTTTGGGAGATGGTTTTATTCTATGAATGTTTCGCTTTTTTGTTACCAGGCATTGGGATGTGTAAGTGCATTAAATCAAATTTTTTAATTAATGTGCCAATAATGTAAGCGAGTATTAAGCTAGTAATTGCTACGGCAATAATTGTTATAGCGGATGATACTGGATTATTAAAGCCAAATAGTACAATGGCACCTGCAATAGGCGTTGCCATACCAGTTACGCCTATTTTTAGACCGCTAAATGTGATAATGCAAGCATTGACCATACCTATAATAGCGTTGGTTCCGTATAATACGGACGCATATTTTACAATTAAATCAATTTGTGTCAATGGTTCTATAAAGACGGCGAAACGATTTGGTTTTTCGCCAATTTTTAAAATATTGAATAGCGTAAAGTTTACAAATGATGCGCCGGTACAAGTAATCGCACCGATAGCCATTGGTAGACCAGTTAGACCTAAAATACTTGCAAGTACCATTGAGCTTAATGGTGTCATACTTGTTACTGGAATAATCAGACCTAAAATAATTGCGAGTGCGTATGGACTGCTATCGCCAACTGAGTTAACAGCGCCGGCAATTTGGTTTAATACGGCTGTTACGCCTGGGTTGATTAGAGAAGCGAGTCCATAAACTAATGCTGGTGCTATGAGTATAACTACGATTAAATCTAAACCTTCTGGTACTTTCTTTTGAATAAATTTAATAATGAATGCAACTATATATGCAGCGATAAACGCTGGTAATAAACTGAAATCTTTTAATACTAAACCTACGATAATAGCGAATACTGGTGATACGCCTAAATTGATACATGTGAGTATACCCACTGCGATACCACCTAGACTACCTGCAAGATCCCCGATGTCTTGTAAGAATTTAATATGTAAGATACCACCTATGGCATAGCTTAAGAATGCTTGGGGAAGGAATGTCGCACAAGCTGCACCTGATAATGCTTGTAAGCCTTCCTTACCGTATGGTGCAAATTTTAAAATAAAGTCATTATAATTAACACGGCGACAAGTGTTCCAACGCCTAAAATAATATTCATGTATATTAACCCCTTTAGTACAATTTAAATACCATCTCTATAAAAAATCATTTCACAATTGTAACATAATGTTCAAAAAATTAAATCGCCCACAAATAATTATTATTAAATATTTAATCTTTTTGAAAATTCAAATTCAGAATTCGAGTTGTAAATCTATATAGAAGTTAAAAAAGTATACAATTCGTTTGGAAATCATTTGTTTATTTTTACAAAATAAATGTTTTAACAATATAGACATAAAATATAACAATTTACATGTATAAATTTATGTTTTGGGGTATATAATATACACAACAGAGGGGGAGATTCTTATGAAATTTTTCAAATTAGATTATCAACACAATAAAGATATTGTCGACGATAATGTTCTAACTATGTTTGTTATTGCTAAAAATAAAGATGAAGTAGAAGAATTTGCTAAAAAATTAGGCTACGCAGTGGAAAACATTAAAAAATTAAGTCAAAAAGAATTTGACCACGAAAAAGAAGTCACTGAACATTATAGATTAGAACATGCAGATCAATATTTATAATGTTTAAGTGTAACAAGTAAAGTAATAAAAGGGGTAAGCTGTAGATTGCTAAATATTGGCAGACTACAGCTTTTTGAATATCACTAAAAAACTCATAATTACAGAGTTATTGATTGATATATTAAGTTAAATTCACATTGAATAATATAGAAACGAGAGGGTCGGATTACTATGAGAGAAATTGAAAAACTTGATAAAGGTATGCCATATCATTTTGATGATAAAGAAGTAGCAGATCGTAAAGCAAGAGCCGCGCAATTATGCCAAGAATTTAATGCCATTCCTGCTACAGATCCAGAACAACAGGAAAAGAAAATTCGTGAAATATTAGGTTCAGCTGGAGATAACATTTCTTTCCAAGCTACATTCAATTGCGATAATGGAAGCAATATACATGTAGGGCATGATGTATTAACTAATTATAATCTTACTATTTTGGATATTGCACCAGTAACAATAGGAAATCATGTCATGATAGGTCCAAACGTCGATATTTATACTGTTAATCATCCTTTGAGTGCAAAAGGCAGACGAGAATATTTAGCACAAGCAAGCCCAGTTAATATAGGAAATGATGTTTGGATAGGAGGCAAGGTAACTATTACAACGGGTGTTACGATAGGTGATAATGTAGTTATCGCATCAGGTGCAGTAGTAACAAAAGACATACCTGATAACTCACTTGCAGCAGGTGTACCAGCTAAAGTCATTAAACAATTAGAAGAATAGAGGCATAAACAGTTTTAATGAATCGCTAATTTCTGCAGTGAAGAATAAATCGGCTAATAATAAAGTTTTGAAAAGCTATACGAAAAAGGTCTGTTTAAATATGTAAAATCAATTATTAAGTGCATTAAAATGTAATTTTATACATTTATGTGTAATGATGAACCATTATTGTCTAATTTTTAAAAATTTTCTTGTTATTTACATTTTTCCTTTACAAAATATAATGTATAATGAACAAAAAATAACTAGGAGAATAAACAGACATGATGAAAAACAAATTGACATTAAAAGAGAATATTTTTATCGGATCAATGCTATTTGGTTTATTCTTTGGTGCAGGGAATATTATATTTCCAATTCATCTAGGACAAACAGCAGGATCAAACGTATTTATAGCCAATTTAGGATTTTTAATTACAGCCATTGGGTTACCATTTTTAGGTATCATAGCAATCGGTATGTCTAAAACAAATCGCATTTTTGAAATTACTTCAAGGGTAAGTAAAACGTACGCATACATATTTACAATAGGTCTATATTTAGTAATCGGACCATTCTTTGCTTTACCTAGGTTAGCAACGACATCATTTGAAATTGCATTTTCACCATTTATCTCATCAGGTGCTGCGAAGATTTATTTACCAGTTTTTAGTATTATTTTCTTCTTATTAGCATGGTTCTTTGCGAGAAAACCATCTAAAATTTTAGATTACATAGGGAAATTTTTAAATCCTGTATTTTTAATCTTATTAGGTATAGTTGTTGTCTTAGCCTTTATCCATCCATTAGGTGGATTAACTAATGCGCCAGTAAGTGCGGATTATAGTAAGAGCCCATTGCTCAAAGGATTTATTGATGGTTATAATACTTTAGATGCATTAGCGTCACTAGCATTTGGTATTATCATCGTAACAACGATTAAAAAGTTAGGTATTACAAATCCTAATAGTATTGCTAAAGAAACAATTAAGTCAGGAACAATCAGTATTGTATTAATGGGTATCATATATAGCTTACTTGCGTTTATGGGTACAATGAGTATCGGTAAGTTCAAAGTAAGTGAAAATGGGGGTATCGCATTAGCACAAATCGCAAGACATTATCTTGGAGATTACGGCATCATTATCCTATCATTGATTGTTATTGTGGCATGTTTAAAAACAGCTATTGGATTAATCACAGCCTTTTCTGAAACATTTACTGAGTTGTTCCCGAAACGTAGCTACTTAATGTTTGCGACAGTAGTCAGTATTTTAGCATGTGTATTCGCTAACGTTGGTTTAACGAAAATCATTATGTATTCAACACCTGTATTGATGTTCATTTATCCATTAGCAATCACAATTATTTTATTAACATTAATTAGTCCATTATTTAACCACTCAACTATTGTTTATAGATTCACGATTTTCTTCACTATGATTGCTTCATTCATTGACGGAGTTAAAGCAAGTCCAGAACCATTTTTAAAAACATCATTTGCTAAATTCATTATTTCATTAGGTGAAAAATACCTACCATTCTTCGATATTGGAATGGGATGGATTTTACCAGCATTGATTGGCTTTATTATTGGCTTCATTGTTTACAAAGTTCGTTCAAATAAATCTTCAACAAATGAATAGAGTTATAAGCGTGTATTGCGTCTATCCTTAATAAGATAGGCGCGATTTTTTATATCAATTAAACAAATATTCATTAATATTATATGCGAAATAAAGAAGGCTTAAATGAATATTTATTTTTACTTAATAATGAATTAATAATCATTAATTAAGCTTAATCTAACGAAAATCTAAAGGATGGTTAATATGGAAATGGTAAAGTCTAAGCAAGATTTATACAGAATTATTGATGATTCTGATAAGCAACAGACTTCTAAAATGTTACTTTTAATGGTATTGGGAACGATATTTTTAGATGCATATGATATTACCATTTTAGGAACAATGACTGATCAAATTACAAAAGAGTTTCATTTATCTCCCACAATGTTATCCATTGTGATGACATCTTTACCTGTAGGTGCATTGATAGGTGCGATTTTTGGAGGGAGTTTAGCACACCGTTTTGGGAGAAAAAGAATCCTTTCTATTTCTCTTTTAATTCTTATCGTTACATCATTATGTGCAGCCATATCACCTAATTTATTTATATTGTTAATTAGCCGATTTTTAATGGGAATCGCTATTGGTATGGATAGTCCAGTTGCCTTTACATTTATTGCAGAAATTAGTAATAAAGTACAAAGAGGTCGTAATGTTAACTACTGGCAAGTTGTATGGTACATCGCTGTTGTAATATCTTCATTAGTGGTCATTATGTTTTTCTTATTAGGTGTAGGAGAACTCTTATGGAGAATGGCAGTTGCATTTGGAGGAGGTATTGCCCTCATATTATATATTATGAGATTGAAGTATCTGAAAGAAAGTCCGACATGGATTGTTAATCATTTATCTCTTAAAGAAGCATCTCTATATATTCAAAAGCATTATGACGTTCAAATTCAATTAGTAGAAAATGAAACAGATGTTAAAGAAATAGACACAGCTAAACCTGAATATAAAAGACTTTTAAAGCCGCCATACTTAAAAAGAATTACACTAGCAACAGCAATTTCTACCTTACAAGGAATGCAGTATTATGCGGTTGGTTTATATATCCCTATAATTGCAAAATATATGATAAGTGAAGATAAACTAGGTGTGCTACTTGGGACTGGAATTGTTAATATTGCTGGTATTATTGGTGCTTATTTAGGAGCACAATATACCTATCGGATAGGTACACGTAAACTCACAATGATAGGCTTTGCTATTGTACTCTTTGTCATGATTATGACGGGATTATTATATAGTGTTATGCCTATGATAATTAATTCATGTTTAATCGCACTATTCTTATTTGGACATGCAGGGGGACCAGGTACACAAGGTAAAACGATAGGAGCAATGTCATTTCCAACGCAATTACGTTCACAAGCGACAGGAATTGTAGAATCAGTAAGTAGAACAGGTAGTATTATAGGTACGTTCATATTCCCAATTATTTTAGCAACTGTAGGTTTAAATCAAACCATGTTAATTATTGGTCTTGTACCTTTAATAGGTTTAACAATTACGTTCGTACTGAAATGGGAGCCAGTTGGAAAGAATGTTGAGAATGAACTGTCTAATTAATGCAGACAAAGGGGCTAATTGGGGGAGATGCTTGTATATAACTGTCAGAAAGGGATTAATCGACTAGGGGGTAAGTGTTCGGTTTGTCTGAAGTTAGTGTGCCGGAAGTCTAAAAATCTACTTTTCTTCAGTGTGATCTTCCCCTCCCCTATCTAGATTGATATGGCAGATCATTAATAATAAAGAAGACCTTCTCATTGCACATAAAATGCAATAAGAAGGTCTTTAGTTATAATTCAGATATTAGATTATATATCGCTCATTTCAAATATGAGAGCAAAATCTTTATTATTTAGTTAAAAATTCTGAAGTTGTTGTTACTGAAGCGAAGTTTGATAATGCTGAAATATATGCAGTTTGAACATTTTTAGCATCGACTGTTTCGCCATTATACTCTAAATCACAAGTAGCAGTTGTATCTTCAACTAGAATAGGTTGATAGCCAAGTTCAGCCGCAGCTCTTGTTGTAGAATCAATGCACATATGTGTCATCATACCTGTAATCACAAGTTGTTCAACACCTTGTTCTTTTAAAGTGTCTTGTAAAGTTGTACCTAAAAAGCTATTAGGATATTGCTTTTCAATGATAATATCATCAGATTGTACGTTGAATTTTTCATGAATTTCAATACCATTAGTACCTACTTCAAATAAAGGTGCACTTTCAGTATGATCGATATGTTGAATATAAATAACAGGTAACTGTTGTTCTTTAAATGCATCTTTCAATTGAACTGCTTTGTCTGTAGCAGCTTCAGGATTAACAAGTGGGTTTTTACCACCTTCAAAGTAATCATTTTGTATATCTATAATAATGAGTGCTTGTTTTTTCGCCATTTTATCTCTCCTCAACGTTTTGTTAATTCTAACGTATTTAACTTTAAATAATAAATAAAAGCAATTGTGTCTAAATTGTGAGCAAACCTCTTGAAAATTTTGTCAAAAGTATTACAATGGTATCTGTAACGTAATTGAAAACGCTTCTTAATTAGAAGAAGGTGAGTCAAATAGATAAAAGAAAAAAAGAGCAAGCCTTTGCTAATCTTGTACGCGCCTATCGCAAAGAACATGTGGGTAAAGGCCCTGAAAAAATCAATGTTGATTTTAAAGACAATTGGGCAATAGCTTTTATGCAAGGCGCATTAAGTAAAGTTGAAAACTTTTACTTGCGTGATGAACGTAATGAAGAAATGTTACGTCATGCACGAACACAAGAAGTAAAGCGTCTATATGATGAGGTCAATCCTGATGAGATGGAAGAACTTGTCGGTGCTAAATTTGTAAAACTATTTACAGATGTTGATTTAGCTGCTGATGAAGTAGTATCAATATTTGTTTTCGATAAATCAATAGAATAAGCGTGCTGGTGTAAGGTACCTGGTGCTGTTTGCTAACTACGCTTGAATAAAATTAATTATTCAAGGGGGTGATATGTGCAAATAGTAGCAGGTATTTTTGTGTATTAAGAAGTAATTTAAATTTTAAATAAAAAATTTTATAGGAGTGTATTATTTTATGAAAATAGTAGCATTATTTCCAGAATATGTAGAGGGCGAAGAAAATCAAATTTTAAATACTAAAAAAGCAATTGGTTTAAAACCATTTTTAGAAGATAAAGGACATGAATTAGTTATCTTAACAGATGGTGAAGCTGACTTAGATAAACACTTAGCAGATATGGATATTGTTATTAGTGCACCATTCTATCCAGCTTATATGACTAAAGAACGTCTTGAAAAAGCACCAAACTTAAAATTAGCTATTACTGCAGGTGTCGGTTCTGACCACGTTGACTTAAAAGCAGCTAGTGAAAACAATGTGGGTGTTGTAGAAGTAACAGGTAGTAATACAGTAAGTGTTGCAGAACACGCTGTTATGGACTTATTAATCTTACTACGTAATTATGAAGAAGGTCATAGACAATCAGTTGAAGGTGAATGGAACCTTTCTAAAGTTGGTAATGACGCACATGAATTACAAAATAAAACAATCGGTATCTTTGGTTTTGGTAGAATTGGTCAATTAGTAGCTGAACGTTTAGCACCATTTAACGTAACAATTCAACATTATGACCCAATCAACCAAAAAGATAATGAACATTCAAAATTTGTAGATTTTGAAACATTAGTATCAACAAGTGATGCAATTACTATTCATGCACCACTTACACCAGATACAGATACACTATTTAATAACGATGTGTTAAGTAAAATGAAAGAAGGTAGTTATTTAGTTAACACAGCTAGAGGTAAAATTGTAGATACAGAAGCATTAGTAAAACAATTAGAATCTAAACACATTCAAGGCTATGCTGGCGACGTATGGTATCCACAACCTGCTCCTGCAGATCATCCTTGGAGAAATATGCCTAGAAATGCAATGACTGTACACTATTCAGGTATGACATTAGAAGCACAACAACGTATTGAAGAAGGTACAAAAGATATCTTAAATCGTTTCTTTAACAATGAACCATTCCAAGACAAAGATGTGATAGTTGACGGAGGTCAAATCACAAGCGCAAGCTATAACGCAAAATAATTCACACAACACCCTAGCCATGGATATTACCCTTTCCCATCTCCCTTAAAAAATATAAATATATAATAGAGAAACATTGTTTACCCCTGGACAGTGTTTCTCTATTTTTTATTATTTAGCATCAATTACAAATTGGTTGTAATTTAGGTTTATCTTTTTCATAATAAACGGATAGATGTCCACATATTAATTGGAATGAGCAAAACTAGACTTTAGTTATAAATTAAAGGAGATAGATTATGTTATTCGAAAGAAATAAACCATTTACGAATGAAACGTTACTTGATAAAGAAAATATATTAGAGTTGATTCAATTTGAAAGATTTTGTCGTGATAACAGTCTTTGGGATAGTATGTATCAATGTTTTTCAGAAGATTCAACGGTAAATATTTCGTGGTTTAAAGGGTCAGGCGCTGAATTTGTAGAATCATCAAAAGAAATGAATCGTTATGCACCGCATCAAATTTATAATTCACAGATTTGGATTAATCAACATAGAGCAGTTGCAATTATGCAGGCAACAATCCAAGCACGATTACCTATTGAGGATGTTCAAATGCAACTCAATTCAGATGCGAAAATTGTGTATGGATTAGTTAAAGAAGGAGACACTTGGTATATCCAAAATATGGAATGTGTCTATGAAAAAGATAGTCTTACACCTGTCGTACCTTCAACGATTACTATTCCAGACGAACAGTTACAAGCATATCGTTCAAGTTATGCATGCTTAAGTTATTGCCTAAATTACATTGGTTATAGTGTAAATCATGAATTACAAGGTATTGATCGACCAGAGCAATTGAACGATTATTATCAACGTTTAGATCAATGGTTAACTTATCAAAACGACACGATATAAATAAAGGAGTATTAAAGATGAAAAAAATAGACTTACATTCACATTATATTTCACCAGGATTTGTGAAATTTTTAGATGATTATTTTGATGGTAAAGGTTACGGTGTACCTACGCCTTCATTTTCAATAGATAGTTATTTAAAGTTAATGGAAGATGAAGAGATAGATTATAGTGTATTATCTATTTCAAGCCCACATTTAAGTGCTGCACCAGATAAAGAAATGCTTGAGTTAACTGAAGAAGTGAATACCTATGCTGCTGAGATGGTAACAGCGCATCAAGATAAATTAGACTACTTCGCATCATTACCATTACCTTTAGTAGACGAGAGTATTCAAATGATCGACCATGCCTTAGATGACCAACATGCATTAGGGTTTACATTACCAACCAATGCACGAGGTATTTATTTAGGTGATGATCGTTTAGATAAAATACTTGCTAAACTAGATGAACGTCACGCATTAGTAGCAATTCATCCCAATGAACCTAAACCAGTTAATGATTCAATTAAAGAAAAAATACTATCACCATTGATGGAATTTTTCTTTGATACGACACGCGCGATTATTTTCATGAGTCAAAATAATGTGTTTAGTAAATATCCTAATATTAAATGGATTGTGCCACATAGCGGTGCATTGTTACAAGTGATTGCACAACGTGTGAGCATAGGTAATAAAATGTTTAATGTTGAAAATGGACCGGATGATATCGAACAAGTTATGAAAAACTTATACTTTGATTTAGCTGGTATGGTATTACCTTATCAATTACCAACATTATTAGAAATGGTGGATGAAGATAAAATTGTGTATGGTGCAGATGCGCCTTATACAACTGATGAAGTAATTAAATTATTAGCGAATCAGCTTGAATCTACAGATCAATTATCTAATGAACAAAAAGAAAAATTCTTATATAACAATGCAAGTAAATTGTTAGGATTTTCAAATAAATAATAGTATTTAAAAAAGGAGCGTTCCGATTGGAATGCTCCTTTTATATTTTGAATAAGTTATGACAATAAATCAGAATAAATCTTTTGTCCTCTTAATATTTCATCAATTATACATGATAGTGCTATACTTGAGTAAAGCGTTTTCCTAAAAATTTGGTCATTATAAAAAATATAGATAGAGGTGTTTAATAATGAATTTAGTCGCAATACTTATTGGTTTAGGACCACTAATAGGTTGGGGTCTATTTCCAACTATCGCTTCAAAATTTGGTGGTAAACCAGTAAACCAAATTATAGGTGCTACTGTCGGAACATTAATTTTTGCCATTGTGTTCTTTGCATCGACAAGTCATAGTTTCCCAACAGGTATGGATTTATTCTTTGCACTGTTATCAGGCGCAGGGTGGAGTTTTGGTCAAATCATGACATTCAAAGCATTTGAATATGTAGGATCATCACGTGCAATGCCAGTAACAACAGCATTTCAATTGTTAGGTGCTTCTTTATGGGGCGTCTTTGCACTTGGTAACTGGCCTGGTGTTACAAATAAAATTATCGGATTTATCGCATTAATTGTTATTTTAATTGGTGCGCGTATGACAGTTTGGGATGAGCATCCAGAAGCAACAAATAGCAAATTATTAAGAAAAGCAGTTGTGATTTTATTAATTGGTGAAATTGGTTATTGGTTATATTCAGCAGCACCACAAGCGACAGATATCGGTGGTAAAGCAGCATTCTTACCACAAGCAATCGGTATGGTGATTGTAGCTGTTATTTATGGATTGATGAACATGAAAGAAAGTAATCCATTTACTATGAAAGTAACATGGTTGCAAATTATCTCAGGTTTCTTCTTTGCATTTGCAGCGTTGACATATCTTATCTCTGCACAACCAAATATGAATGGTTTAGCAACAGGTTTCGTACTATCTCAAACTTCTGTTGTGCTTGCAACTTTAACTGGCATTTACTTCTTAAACCAACGTAAAACATCTAAAGAAATGTTAGTCACTGTCATTGGATTAGTACTTATTTTAGTAGCAGCGACTGTAACAGTATTTATCAAATAATAAAGAGGAGAGATTTTGATGAAGAAAACAGCATTACTCAATAGTCATGTATCAAAAGCTATCGCAACGATTGGTCATTATGATTTACTGACAGTTAACGACGCGGGAATGCCTATCCCAAATGATGATAGAAGAATTGATTTAGCAGTAACAAAGGAATTACCTAAATTTATTGATGTACTAGAAACAGTATTATCAGAAATGAAAATTCAAAAAATTTATTTAGCTGAAGAAATCAAAACAAATAATGCGACACAGTTAAAACAAATTAAAAATTTAATTGATGATGATGTGGAAATTGAATTTATTCCACATTCAGAAATGAAAGCATATTTAAGTCATCCATTAAATAAAGGAAATATACGTACTGGTGAAACTACACCATTCTCTAATATCATCCTTGAATCAAACGTAACATTTTAATTAATTGAAACGGAGAGGTTGTTATGACTAATAAAGTCGTTATTTTGGGATCTACAAATGTAGACCAATTTTTAACAGTTGAACGATATGCCAAACCAGGGGAAACATTACATGTGGAAAAAGCACAACAATCCTATGGTGGCGGTAAAGGTGCCAACCAAGCTATTGCAACAGCACGTATGAAAGCTAATACGACATTTATTTCTAAAGTAGGTAAAGATGGATTAGCGCAATTTATGTTTGACGATTTTAAAGATGCAGGTATGAATATAGATTATATTTTAGAATCTGAAACTGAATCAACTGGCCAAGCATTTATCACTGTTGACGCGCAAGGTCAAAATACGATTTACGTCTATGGCGGTGCAAATATGGCCATTACACCAGAAGATGTTGTTAGTGCTAAAGAGGCAATTACACAAGCAGATTTCATTGTTGCACAGTTAGAAGTACCGGTACCAGCAATCATTGAAGCTTTCAAAGTAGCAAGAGCAGCAGGTGTAACGACAGTCTTAAATCCAGCACCAGCCAAGGAATTACCACAAGAATTATTGGAATTAATTGATGTGATTGTGCCTAATGAATTTGAAGCAGAAATATTATCAGGCACTCCTGTCACAGATGAAGCGTCTATGGCACAAAATGCGAATTATTTCTTAGGATTAGGTGCAAAAGTGGTCATCATTACTTTAGGAGAACAAGGTACATATTATGCCGTTGAAAATAATTCTGGATTAGTACCAGCTCAAAAAGTAAAAGCCATTGATACAACAGCAGCAGGAGATACTTTTATCGGCGCTTTCGTCAGTCGATTTAATATGGAAGAACGTAATCTTGTTGAAGCCATTGATTTTGCTAACAGGGCAGCTTCACTTACAGTACAAAAATCAGGCGCACAAGCCTCTATTCCTTTAGCAGAAGAAGTAGAATAATTATATAAACCTCTGATAGTCTTCTTTTTGAACGGCTAATCAGAGGTTTTTAATTTCTAAAAAGTTTTAATCAAATCAATCATTTGAATTATAAAGAAAGGTATCTTATATTTAATAGTACACTGGGTGTACTATTAAATAATTACTTTTGAAATAGGGGCAATAAAATGAATATTAATCAACTAGAACAATCTATTAACCAATTTCATGTTGTTATGATGCACATTAATAAAGAAATCGATGACATGGTTAAAGAAACAGGACTTGGTGATGTATTATCAAGAGAACAAATTGAAGCACTTAGAATGATACAAGCTAATGGTTCAATGACTGTTGGAGAATTAGCTACACAGCAAAATATATTTAAGACGGCAGCCTCAAAGAGAATAAATAAACTTCAAGACAAAGGCTATGTAGCGCAAGCACCTTCTGATAATAAGCGAATTAAATTAATCACATTAACTGATGACGGTGAGAAATTGATTAGTGAAGTAACTTCAAAAATTGCTAATGCTTTGAAATCAAGATTAAATAATGAATTTAGTGAGCAAGAACTTATCGACTTCGTGAATCAACTCGATAAACTAGAACAAGTATTAAGCAGACATCATTAAACATTCATTTAAAGGAGAGATAAAGATGAAAACAGATATGAGGGCAATGGTTATCTATCAATATGGAAATAACCCTGTAACTGAAACACGTATGCCGATACCAAGTATGAATCCAAATGAAGTAAGAGTAAAAATTATAGCAGCAAGTATAAATCCTATAGATTCTAAAATTAGAGATGGTGAGTTACGTATATTATTGAAATATCAATTCCCGCTCATACTAGGAAATGATTTTTCTGGTGTCATTACAGAAGTTGGTAGTAACGTAAAACAATTTAAAATTGGAGACGAGGTATATGGTCGCCCACGTAAAAAGAAAATAGGCACATTTGCAGAGTATATTTCAATTGATGAACATGATATTGCTTTAAAACCAAATAATTTAACTTTTGAAGAAGCAGCGAGTGTACCTCTTGTTGGTCTAACATCATATCAAGCGCTTAATGATATGATGAAACTTAAAAAAGGTGATAAAGTATTAATTCAAGCTGGATCAGGTGGTGTAGGTACATTTGCTATTCAATTGGCTAAAGCAATGGGATTATTTGTAGCGACAACAGCAAGTCCTAAAGGATACGACCTTGTATCACAATTAGGTGCTGATAAAATAATTAATTATAGAGAACAAAACTTTTGGGAAGAAATATCAAACTATGATGGTGTATTTGATACATTGGGTGGATATAATTTGAATCATTCATTTGAGGTACTCAAGACTGACGGTACAGTGGCATCAGTTTCAGGTATTCCAACAACTAAACTAGGACGACGTTTGAAACTTGGATTTGCTAAAACTACCCTATTAGGCTTGGCATCCTTAAAATTATTACTTAAAGCGAAGAAACATCATGTCAATTATGAATTTTTATTTATGGAACCTAGCGGCGAACAGCTTGAAATCATTCGCAACTTAATTGAAAAAGGTCAAATTAAACCAGTTATAGATAGAGTATATGATTTTAAAGATACTCAACAAGCTATTGAATATTCAAATAGCGGTAGAGCTAAAGGGAAAATTATTATTAAGATGGAAGATAAATAGAGAATAGGGAGCCGATACAATGAAAAAAATAATGATAGTAAATACAAGTACTGATGTCTTTGAAGGTACTGAAATACCAACTGGTTTATGGTTAAGTGAACTCGTACATTTTTATAATCAATTTAGAAGTGATGACTACCAAGTCGATTTATTCAACATTACAGGTGGCAACACACCTATCGATCCAGTAAGTCTTGGACGTCTAACATTAGATAAAACGACTAAATCATATTTATATGATGAGAACTTTATGAATTTATTGAAGTATGCGCAACCTATTGCTGAAGCGGACCCTAAACAATATGACGCCATTTATTTTACAGGTGGTCATGGTGTGATGTTTGATTTTCCTGATAATAAAGATGCACAAAATGCAATTAATGAAATTTATAATCATGGTGGTATTGTTTCAGCTGTATGTCATGGCATCGCAGGGTTATTAAATGCTAAAAATAGTAAAGGCCGTTTCATTATTGATCAACATCAATTGACTGGATTTTCAAATGTAGAAGAAGTGCTTGCCAATCGTAAAAATGTTGTTCCATTTAAACTTGAAGATGAAATTAAACGTCGTGGCGCACATTATAGTAAAGCTAAATTGCCATTTCGTCCATATGTTGTTGTTGATGGACAAATCGTTACTGGTCAAAATCCACAATCACCAGCACTTGTTGGTCGTGAAGTACAAGCATTGTTAAATAAATAGTTAGAATAAAAATCATATCGATATGTAATTTTTTAATTATGTTACACATACCTATAATAATAAAATAAATTATTAAATACGCGCATAAGATCACCTTACTAAGACACATAGTAAGGTGATTTTTTGTATATAGAATAGACATTTTTGATGGGTTTAATATATCAGTATCTATCCCATATTTAAAGGCACAAATTTAATAAATATATGGAATTTTAATGAAAATTATTATCAATTATATTGACAATAATATCTTAGTCGTATATTATCTTCTTTAAATCGTAATAATTACGATTTATTTCGTGCAACTATTTTGCATTTTTGGATATATAGGTCAGAACTGGCTTATATCAATAAATGTAAAAAGAATTTACAACATAAAGGAGTATTATATGCAACGACAAGTTGTTGAATTTTCTAAGTATAATCCGTCTGGAAATATGACTATTCTTGTACATTCACAACATTGTTCAAGTGACTATGCAAGGATTGCCAATCAACTAATGGCATATACACATGTATGTTGTGAACAAGTAGGTTTTATAGAATCTATGAAGCAAGATAGCGGTGAGACATTTCGTTTAGTAATGAGTGGAAATGAATTTTGTGGCAATGCAACAATGTCTTACATTCAATATTTAAAGGAACACAAACTACTGACATCAAAACAATGTTATGTCGATGTATCTGGATGTGAAGAGTTAGTACCTTGCACGATACATGGTTATCAATTATATGAAGTTGGCATGCCCCAAGCACAGCAAGTATCACAGGAATATTTACATATTGGGCAACAGGTATGGCAAGCGATAAAGGTGACATATGACTCATATGTACATTATGTCATTCCTATAGAAGATATTTCGCCGTTCATTAAGCATCAAATAGAGCAATATGTTAAAAATCAGCAGTGGGATAATCAATATAAAACCATTGGCATCATGTTATTTCATGTGCAAAAACAATTTCTCCACCCTTTAATTTATATACCAGAAGTGGAAAGTTTAATTTGGGAGAATAGCTGTGGTTCTGGGGCGGCTACTATAGGTGTATTTAATAATTATCAAAGTCAAAATCCGTGTGCTGATTACATTGTATATCAACCAGGTGGCAGTATTTCAGTAACATCTAAGCACTGCCCGACTCATGGATATCGTACTTCAATTAAAGGTAGCGTATCTACTGTTGCATCAGGAAAAGCTTATATAGAACAGGAGACGATGGTAAATTGATGAATTCAAAGATAGAGATAGATCATCTTTTACAACAATATTTAAATCAATTTGAAAAGGTGTATCAAGATGTGATTCAGAATCCAAATGACATTAATAAGTTAGAAACATTGGTTGATAGCTATAGTCAATTCATATTGGATTCAACACAGCAAGAACAATTTGTAGCTTGGCAAGATGAAGAGAGAAAACATCAACTCACGCAACAACTACAAGACATTACAGCACAGTGTGTAAAACAAGTTGAAATGATAAGAGCAAGACGATTGTTAGACGGTAAGACGTCTACCTCAGGATACTTTGACAATATTGAACATTGCATTGATGAAGAATTTGGACAATGGCGTATAGGTAAGGATGATAAATTGTTACTTGTTGGATCAGGTGCGTATCCAATGACATTAATACAAGTTGCTAAAGAAACTGGTGCTTCTGTTATTGGTATCGATGTTGATAGTGAAGCTGTGGACTTAGGTCAACGTGTCGTTAATGTATTAGCACCTAACGAAAATATTGAAATATCAAACAAAACTGTAGATCAAATACCAGATATCAATGAAGTGACACATATTATTTTTAGTTCAACCATACCTGTTAAATATGACATCTTAGACCAACTATTTGAATTAACGAACGATAACGTGGTTGTAGCTATGCGTTATGGCGATGATCTGAAATCGATATTTAATTATCCCTCACAACCAACATTAACGCATCATTGGCAATGTGTTTATCGATTAGTACAAGAGAATCAAATTTTTGATATCGCATTATATCAAAAGCCTTTGTTAAAAGAGGATAAAACGTATGTCTAATGTACTAATTATTGGTAGTGGTCCTGTTGGCGTACAACTAGCACAAATTTGTCATCAATTATCAATTAAAGATATAGATATGGTTGGTCGTGCTACTACATCCGAGAAATCGTTAGCAGTCTATAACGGTTATCAACACGACGGTATGTTCAAAGTTACAACGCAAAATGAAGCTCATAGTCAATTTGCAGGGGAATTCCGAATTCGTCGTTTTTATAAAGACATTCAACATGTGAATCAACTATACGACACAATCATTTTGGCATGTACTGCCGATGCGTATTGTTCTATGCTGCGTCAATTAGATTCCAATACATTGCAAAAGATCAAACATATTATATTAGTGTCGCCGACGTTTGGTTCGCATATGATGATAGAACAATTAATGAAAGACAAGAATGAGGATGTTGAGATCATTTCATTTTCAACATACCTAGGAGATACAAGAGTCATTGACTCGGCTCAACCTCATTGTGTACTTACAACAGGAGTGAAATCGAAGTTATTTGTAGGTTCGAATCAACAATCATCAAATTTAATGAATCAATTACAGTTATTATTTAAGAGATTAAATATAAAGCTTTCAGTGATGAATACACCATTACATGCGGAAATACGTAATAGTTCACTATATGTACACCCGCCATTGTTTATGAATGATTTTTCATTAAAAGCTATTTTCGAAGGTACAGACGTACCTGTTTATGTATATAAATTATTTTCAGAAGGACCAATTACAATGACGCTAATTAGTGAAATGCGTCAGATGTGGCAAGAGATGATGGCAATATTACAGAAATTAAGTGTGCCCTCAGTCAATCTTTTGAAATTTATGGTTAAAGAAAATTATCCAGTGAGACCAGAAACGTTAAAAGAGGTGGATATCAGTCAATTTAAATCTTTACCTAGCGTAAAACAAGAATATCTACTCTATGTGAGATATTCAGCTATATTAATTGATCCATTTTCACAACCAGATCAAGAGGGTCGCTATTTCGACTTTTCAGCGGTTCCGTTCAAACAGTTATATCAAAACGAAGAGGGTGTCGTACATATACCAAGAATGCCTAGTGAAGATTATTATCGTACAACGGTTATTCAGTCTATTGGTAAAGCTTTAGAAGTGCCTACACCTATGATAGATGAATTGTTAGAGAGATATAAAACATATTGTCGACATTACCAAAGTCAACATCCGCATCAATCACTATCTTCTCAATTTGAGCTTAATCATTTCCAACAGGATATATCACTCATTAAGACTTATTTAGCAATGCAATAGGGATTTTTTAAAGATTTGAGGTTTTAAGAAGAGACAACACACTTTTCAATATAGAAAGAGGAAAAATTAATGAAAACAAAAACTAAAATAAGCGCAATTTTATTAGCATCAGGAATTGTATTAGCGGGATGCGGTGGCGATAAGGCATTACAAGATAAAAAGGATCAAAAGACATTATCCTATACAACTGTAAAAGATATTGGTGATATGAACCCTCATGTTTATGGTGGATCAATGTCAGCGGAAAGTATGATATATGAACCATTAGTACGTAACACTAAAGATGGTATCAAACCATTATTAGCTAAGAAATGGGACATCTCTAAAGACGGCAAGACGTATACGTTTCATTTAAGAAAGGACGTCAAATTCCATGATGGTTCAAAGTTTAATGCAGACGCTGTGAAGAAAAATATTGATGCCATACAACAAAACAAAAAGTTACATTCATGGTTAAAGATTTCGACATTAATTGATGATGTCAAAGTGAAAGATACATACACGGTACAAATTCATTTGAAAGAAGCATATCAACCTGCATTAGCAGAATTAGCAATGCCTCGTCCATATGTGTTTGTATCACCTAAAGACTTTAAACATGGAACGACTAAAGATGGTGTGAAATCGTTTGATGGTACAGGTCCGTTCAAAATGGGCGAACATAAGAAAGATGAATCTGCTACCTTTAATAAAAACCAACACTATTGGGGAGAATCTTCTAAATTAAATAAGGTAGAAGCAAAGGTTAAACCAGCAGGAGAAACAGCATTCTTATCTATGAAAAAAGGTGAGACTAACTTTGCATTTACTGATGATCGAGGTACAGATAGTTTAGATAATGATAGTTTAAAACAACTCAAAGAAACTGGAAATTACCAAGTCAAACGTAGCCAACCGATGAATACCAAAATGATTGTTGCTAACGCTGGTAAGAAAGATAGTGCGGTAAGTAACAAATCGGTTAGACAAGCCATTGGACACATGGTTGACCGCGATAAAATCGCAAAAGATATTCTTGATGGAGAAGAAAAACCAGCTACACAACTTTTTGCAAAGAACGTGACAGATATTAATTTTAATATGCCTACGCGTCAATTTGATAAGAAAAAGGCTGAAGCATTATTAGATAAAGCAGGCTGGAAGTTAAATAAAGATAAACACGTACGTCAAAAAGACGGTAAAGACTTAGCTATGTCAATGTACTATGACAAAGACTCAACAAGTCAGAAAGAACAGGCAGAATTTTTAGAAGCAGAATTTAAAAAGTTAGGCGTCAAATTAAATATAAATGGTGAAACATCAGATAAAATTGCTGAACGTCGTACATCTGGTGACTATGATTTAATGTTCAATCAGACATGGGGATTACTTTATGATCCACAAAGTACTATTGCTGCATTCAAATCAAAAACAGGTTATGAAACTGCTACATCAGGTATTAAAGACAAACAACAGTTATATAACAATATCGACAATGCATTCAAAATTAAAAATGCGAAAGAACGTTCAAAAGCTTATCAACACATTTTAAAACAAGTCGATGATGAGGGTGTCTTTATTCCAATTTCTCATGGCAGTATGACCGTAGTAGCACCTAAAGACTTAAAAAATGTATCCTTCACGCAATCACAATATGAATTACCATTTAATGAAATGCAATATAAATAAAGGAGCATCTAAATGTTCAAATTAATAATAAAACGTATTGCACTCATGTTTCCGTTATTGATTGTAGTGAGTTTTATGACATTTATGATGACGTACCTATCCAATGAAGATCCTGCTGTAACGATTCTACATGCACAAGGAACACCGAATGTTACAGAGCAATTAATTACTGAGACGAAAAAGAAGTATGGTCTTGATGCACCTATTCTTATTCAATATAAAGAATGGTTACAACAAGCAATACAATTTAAATTTGGGACAAGCTATATTACAGGAGACCCGGTTTCAGAACGTATAGGTCCTGCATTTATGAATACATTAAAATTAACATTAATTTCTAGTCTATCAGTTATGGTGACATCTATCTTTTTAGGTGTGGTGAGTGCACTAACTAGAGGTCGTAGTACAGATCGAGTAATACGATTGATAGCATTCTTTTTAACAGCTTTACCATCATATTGGGTAGCATCAATGCTCATTATTTTTGTATCAGTTAAGTTAAATTTATTACCAACATCAGGATTAACTGGACCAGAAAGTTATATTTTACCCGTTGTAGTTATTACAATGACGTATGCTGGTATTTACTTTAGAAATGTACGACGAGCGATGATTGAACAACTTAATGAGGAGTATGTGATGTATTTAAAAGCGAGTGGTGTACATACTATAACCTTATTAAAACACGTATTACGCAATGCATTACAAGTCGCTGTATCTATTTTCTGTATGTCGATACCTATGATTATGGGTGGTTTAGTCGTTGTTGAAAATGTCTTTGCTTGGCCAGGATTAGGACAATTGAGTATTAAAGCAATTGTCGAACATGATTTTCCAGTTATACAAGCTTATGTGTTAATTGTTGCAGTATTATTCATTGTCTTTAACACACTGGCAGATATTATTAATGCCTTGTTGAATCCTAGGTTGAGGGAGGCGACAAGATGATGATTATAAAACGATTATTACAAGATAAAGGTGCAGTGATTGCATTAATTGTTATAGCGACTTATATCATACTCGGGTTAACAGCACCGCTCATTACAGTCCATGAACCCAATCATATCGATACAGCGAATAAATTTGCTGGTATTAGCACATCACATTGGTTAGGCACAGACCATTTAGGAAGAGATATATTGACTAGGATTATTTATGCTATTCGACCAAGCTTATTATATGTATTGATTGCATTATTTGTATCGGTCGCAATTGGAGCCATACTCGGATTTATATCTGGATATTTCCGGGGTTATATTGATGCATTGATTATGCGATGTTGTGATGTCATGTTGGCATTCCCAAGTTACGTTGTCACTTTAGCGTTAATTACATTATTCGGAATGGGTGTGGAAAATATTATTCTGGCATTTATACTTACACGTTGGGCATGGTTCTGCCGTGTAATACGTACTAGTGTCATGCAATATACCGCAGCCGATCATGTAAAATTTGCTAAAACGATTGGTATGAGTCATTTATTGATTATTCGTAAACATATTCTTCCATTAACATTAGGCGATATTGCCGTTATTTCTAGTAGTGCCATGTGTTCTATGATATTACAAATGTCAGGATTTTCATTTTTAGGTTTAGGAGTAAAAGCACCAACAGCGGAGTGGGGCATGATGTTAAATGAAGCACGTAAAGTGATGTTTACTCATCCTGAATTAATGGTGACTACTGGTATTGTTATTGTCATTATTGTTATGGCATTCAATTTTCTATCAGATGCGTTGCAAGTGGCAATAGATCCACGCATTTCTTCAAAAGAAAAATTACGTGCAGTTAAGAAAGGTGTGATGCATGAATGACGTTGTTAAAAGTAAATAATTTAACAATTATAGATTCTTGGACAGGTAATGTACTTGTTGATGATATTAACTTTCAAGTTGAACATGGTGAAACACTAGGTTTAATAGGTGAAAGTGGTAGTGGTAAATCCATTACTTGTAAATCATTAATTGGACTTAATCCTAATCGTCTTAAAGTTACTGGAGACATTTGTTTTGAAGGTCAACAACTATTGAATTTGTCAGAGCAACAATTACGACAATATAGAGGTAAAGATATTGCGATGGTCATGCAGCAAGGTGCAAGAGCTTTTGATCCGTCATCAAGAGTCGGCAAACAAATGATGGAAACAATGCAAGCTCATACATCATTATCAACACAAGAAATTGAAGAAACGCTTATTAAATATATGACGTATATGAATTTAAAAGATCCTAAAACCATTTTGGCATCTTATCCATATATGTTGTCAGGTGGCATGCTGCAACGGTTAATGATTGCTTTAGCATTAGCATTAAAACCAAAACTCATTATTGCAGACGAACCAACAACTGCATTGGATACGATTAATCAATTTGACGTGTTGGAAGCATTTGAAGATATTAAACAACATTTTGATTGTGCCATGATATTTATTTCGCATGATTTAACAGTTATTCATAAAGTTGCAGATAATGTACTCGTTATGAAAGAGGGACAATTGGTTGAAGAAGGAACTAAAGAAGCGGTCTTGCATGATCCTCAACATGAGTACACGAAATATTTATTATCCACAAAGCAAAAGGTGAATGATTATTTTCAACGTGTAATGAGAGGAGATTGTCATGCTTAAAATATCAAATGTTGAAAAGCATTATGACAAACGAACGCGATTTAGCTCTAAAACAGAACCTATCGTTAAAGATGTAAGCTTCGATTGTCCTGTAGGTCAATCTATCGCTATTATCGGTGAGAGTGGCAGTGGTAAGTCTACACTAAGTCGTATGATATTAGGCATTGAAAGACCAGACAAAGGTAACGTGACATTAAATGAGCAACCGATGTATATAAAAAAGGTAAGACGTCATCAAATTAGTGCAGTATTTCAAGACTATACATCGTCATTACATCCTTTTCAAACTGTAAGAGATATTTTATTCGAAGTCATGTGCCAGTGCGATAAACAAAGCTTGAAAGAAATGGAAACAACGGCAACTCAATTATTAGATGAGGTAGGATTATCCAGTAATTTTCTAGAAAAATATCCCAATATGCTATCGGGCGGAGAGGCACAACGTGTTGCTATTGCAAGAGCAATATGTATTAACCCAACATATATTTTATTTGATGAAGCCATAAGCGCGCTAGACATGTCGATACAAACTCAAATTCTAGATTTATTGAAACGGTTAAAAGAAGAACGGAACTTAAGCTATATATTTATTACGCATGATATTCAAGCGGCAACGTATTTATGTGATCAATTAGTTATTTTTAAAAATGGTCAAATTGTGGAAAGCCTTCCCACATGCCATTTAAATACAACACGTAATGCTTATACAAGAGCGTTAATAGAGAAACAACTATCATTCTAAGGAGTGAGTTAATGAAAGGTGCAATGGCTTGGCCATTTCTAAGATTATATATACTAACTCTCATGTTCTTTAGTGCGAATGCCATTTTGAATGTGTTCATTCCATTACGAGGTCATGATTTAGGTGCAACCAATACAATGATAGGTATCGTTATGGGTGCCTACATGTTGACTGCAATGGTCTTTCGTCCATGGGCAGGACAAATTATTGCACGTGTTGGTCCAATTAAAGTACTACATATTATTTTGATTATTAATGCTTGTGCACTGATATTATATGGATTTACTGGATTAGAGGGATATTTTTTAGCAAGAGTGATGCAGGGTGTATGTACGGCATTCTTTTCGATGTCGCTACAACTAGGTATTATAGATGCTTTACCTGAAGAACATCGCTCAGAAGGTGTCTCTTTATACTCTCTATTTTCAACGATACCTAATTTAGTAGGACCACTCATTGCTATAGGTATTTGGCATCTGGATCGAATGTCAGTATTTGCCGTAGTCATGATTGCTATAGCGTTAACGACAACATTCTTTGGTTATCGTGTCTCATTTGCAGGTAAGGAACCTGATACTAGTCACAAAGTTGAACCCTTACCCTTTAATGGTGTGACTGTGTTTGCCCAATTCTTTAAAAATAAGGAACTCTTAACGAGTGGGTTGATTATGATTATCGTGTCGATAGTCTTTGGCGCAGTGAGTACATTTGTTCCATTATATACTGTGAAATTCGGATTTGCAGACGCCGGTATATTCTTAACGATTCAAGCGATAGCGGTGGTATTAGCTAGAATTTATTTACGTAAATACATTCCATCTGATGGGTTATGGCACCCGTTGTATATGGTGAGTGTGCTGATGTTGCTTGCCGTTGCAGCGATGTTAGTTGCTATTGGACCTAACATACACGCACTCATATTTTATAGTAGTGCCATATTGATTGGTACGACACAAGCACTTGTTTATCCAACGCTAACATCATATCTAAGTTTTGTGTTACCGAAAGCTGGTCGTAATATGCTATTGGGTTTATTTATTGCATGTGCAGATTTAGGTGTGTCATTAGGTGGAAGTCTGATGGGCCCCTTGTCAGATTTAGTAGGATTTAGCTGGATGTACACCATTTGCGGATTGCTCGTTGTGTGTATGATTGTGATGAGTATGTTTAAAGGAGCGCGATATGTTAAATAGAAAGATGTTATTAGTCATAGTCATTTAGTTGAAAATATTAAGCGGTTGTCTTTGTAAACTAATTGCTTGTCTACTTTTTGATGTGAAAATGTGTTCTGAAGTAGTACTTATATGGTATCTCTTTCCTAATATTTGTAACTTTATATTATGTATAAAGATTAACAAGCCCTTATGAGTGGAATAGATGTAATATCACAATGAGAAGGGTCGTATAACCATGATTAGAGATATTAATGAAGTCACTGTTCCAGATAGTAAGATTGTTCAAGATGCACAAGGTATTGTTCACGAACATGGTAATGAATTAATTTGGAATCATTCAAATAGAGTATATTTATTTGGAGAAGTTAAAGGTATTCAAGATAAACTCAAATACGATAAAGAGTTACTATATATTACTGCTTTATTCCATGATTTAGGTCTAACTAATCAATATAGTAGCGATGATTTGCGTTTTGAAGTAGACGGCGCTAATGCGGTGAGACAATTTTTAGAAACGTATAACTATGATGAAAGAGATTTACAATTAGCATGGGATTCTATTGCATTGCATACGACACTTGGAGTAGCAGAGCATAAAGAGAATAACGTAGCACTGTTATACCATGGTGTTGGTATGGATGTGATGGGAGATAATTGGAATCAATATTCTGATGAAATTCGAAAAGCAGTCGTAGATAAATTTCCACGTGGTAATTTTAAACACGATGTTATTAGAGCATTCTACGATGGTTTCAAACATAAACCAGAAACAACATTTGGTAATATCAAATCTGATGTTATTAAATATTTTGAACCAGAATATCCTCAAAATAACTTCTGTTCATGCATTTTACGTTCAAATTGGGATCATTAGATTTGGAACTTAAGTTCGACGGAATATGAAAATTAAATAGGAATTTAAATTAAGGAGTTCTCGTACTAACGTGCGGGAGCTTTTTATTTTGTTTTGAAAAATCATTCTAATCAATTTTTAATGTTAATTATAAAAATAAAGAATACTAATAAACTATTTTTTATTTTGGAGTAATGTTATATTAATTATATAATTAATTAGTTTTAAATATTAAGATATATAAGGTGGTTTTGATATGGAAGAAAATAGATTTGATAACGATAATGTAGATGTAAATAGAAATCAATTTAATCAAGAACAAAGTAATGATATCAAACCTAAAGGAAATCTTGCGCTAAATATTTTAATATTTATAGGTTGGATGATATTAGCACAATTACCAGTTATTGCAATAATAACTCTTGTAAGTCTTTCTGTTAAAGCTGAGGTTTTAAGTATAACAATAGGTACTATTATATATCTTTTTGTTATTGCTATAGTGATTTGGTTAATAAGACGATACTACTTAAATCATACATATGAAAAAACAAAAGGTTTTAGTCTTAAAGACTTAGGTATAGCCATAGGTTGGGCAATTATATTAAGACTAGTTGTATATGGATTCACATACTTACTAAAATTAACCACTGGTTCAATGCAAACAGATAATGATAAATTGCTTTTTGGTGACGTCAATGCTCAAGCACAAGACGCTAGTCAACTTGGACAAGTATTTCCCGTAATTATATTTGTGATTACACTTACTTTTTTAGTTCCATATCTAGAGGAATTGATTTATAGAGGCATTTTTAAAGAAACACTATTTAGAAAATCAGTATTCTGGCTGCCTTTCATACTTTCATCGATTGTCTTCGCCTCACAACATGGCATTAATAATATTATTGCATTTTTAATGTATATGATAATGGGTATGATTTTTTATCTTGCTTACTCAAGAAGAGGTAACATTAAAGACAGTATGACAGTACATATGATTCATAATGGCCTTATTGGTGTTATGATACTCATCAATTATTTTTATATATTGTTTAAATAATAAAGTGATAGTTGAGATAAATGGAGGTTACAGTAGATAACATATTCCTTTCGAAAAAGCAGTCGACGAGAAAAAATATTATAAGAAAATATTAATGTTTCGCTAAAACAGGTCTAGTACTTACATGAAAAGATTTTATTAAAAATTGAAAATGTAAATCACAAAGAACAAGGTGGATTGACTCATTAAAATACAGAAAGAAGTGACTTATAGTTGATTTCTAAAAAATTGTTGAGTGTTATATTACTACCAATCATTGCAGTAATCATCATTATAAGTGGTTATTATGGATTTAAAATTACTAAAGAAAACGCAATTAAAGGTAGTCTTTCACATATATTTAAGCCACTTCCTATGAAAAATCTTGATGTTTTATTTGATAAACAAGGGATAAGAGCTGAAGAAAAAGGTGGCAGGGGATTAGAAGCCGACGACAAAGGTGTATGGGAACTCAAATCCTTTACAACGAAACGTAAAGGTGAAGAAGGGGACACTGTAACTGAAGGTGTTGAGATGAAATTTAATAGACAGACTCATGATGCTAGTGGTTATTACTTTATAGATAAAGATAATTATAACAGTGAGACTTATGAACATGATAAAGAGGAAAAACATTATCCCGTTGAATATAAAAACAAAAAGCTTAAATTAACTAAAGAAGCAAAAGAAAAGGGGATTAGTAAATCATTAGAACAGAAGATAAATAATTTTAAATTTTTAGTAGAATTTGCTGATTATAGTGATATTAAAGATTATAAAAATGGAACCATAACTTATAGTTATGGTGATAGACCGTCTTATACCGCAGAATATCAACTTGATAATAAAGATAAAAATGTAAAAGAGATTAAAAACCGTTTTGATATTAATACGAATAAAGCGCCAAAAGTTTTATTTGATGAATCAGGAAACATAGGTGCTCGTAAAATAGGTGACCAACATATAGAATATAATTTTGTAGATAATGACAAAGAAACCATAACTTATACAGATATCATCGAATTTACACCATCAGAAGACGAAGAGGATAATGAAGTGAGTATTGAATAAAATAATATGGTGAAATTAATAAAAGTAACTATTTTTTATAGTATGTCGAGGTATAAAGTAATTGAATATGTAGACAAAAGAAATATTTATTAGATGTAGAACAAAATATGTTTGCTTATGATGTTTATGGTTATGATGGAAACACAAATATCTCATAATCAATATAAGGCTATAGTTATTACATAATATCTCAAAATGATATATAAATAAAAAAACAAAAATCAAGCTGAGCGGCCCAATTCGGTTGCTCAGCTTGTTTGTTATCTTGTGATACTGTCTCTATCGTATCGATAGTATTTGGCTTGTGTTTCGGTAATGCGTTGTTGTGTATCTTTATAAATAGAAATACCATTTTCAGTTTTATGAAATAGATAATTTAATTGATGAGCAAGTTGTTCAATATTGATAAAACGACTATCCTGACCTTGTTTTTCAATTAAATACTCGACTTCATAGTCTTTTTCATTAATATCAAACAGCAATTCGACAACATCATTTCTTAACCAAAAATCACCATGTTCCTTAATAATCTGGTTCTTAAATAAAGGTAGTCTCACGTGATTGTATTCAATATGATACTGCGTAAAATCATCGATATTTAAATCATTCTCTTTCTCTCTGACATCATAGATAGGGCCACCTGCAACTGTTCCTTCTCTCGTATTATCAGCGCCGCCGATAACACCATTTTCCAAAAATTGTAAACCATGTACATCACCAATATAAGGGTCTGGTCGATGCTCAAAAGCGTGTCCCTTGGCAATAAGTTTCAAAATAAGTGTTTGATCAAATTGTGGTTCCCATTCTATACGAGAAGGGTTACTTGTGTATATTCTTGGCTCATCAATTGCTTCCTGGATAGACATCCCGAAGTCTAAAACGTTGATAATGGTTTGCACGACACTAGCGATGATACTAATTGCACCTGGTGCGCCAACTTCCATGATAGGATGGCCATTTTTAGTTATGATTGTTGGGGCCATATTGCTTAATGGACGTTTACGAGGTTCGACTTCATTAATACCACCTAAAACAACATCAAAGCCATCTATTGTGGTATTAAGTAAAACACCGTAACCTGGAACTGTAATACCAGAACCATAAATCATTCCTATAGATGTAGTGAAAGAAGCTACGTTACCAAATCGGTCTGTTACAGAAAAATGTGTCGTTTCGGTATGGTTTTCATCTATATGAGTATGACTTTCTACACGAGAACTATTACTTAACTCACCATGTTCAATATTAAAATTAGCAATATGTTGATCAATGATTTCGCTACGTTGTTTTAAATAATCCTCATCAATAAGCTCGCTAACTGGTACCTCGTAAAAGTCATCATCAGCAATATATTTAGCACGGTCACTATAGGCAATTTGCATTGCTTGAATCAGATGATGTAAATAATCGATGGAACGGGATCCCATACTTTTTAAATCAAAAAATTCAAGGATTTTTAAAATTTGTATCAATGTGATACCACCTGAACTTGAAGGACCCATAGAATGTATTTGATAGTCTCGATATTGGGCAGTTATAGGTTGTTTGATACGAATATTATAATGCTTTAAATCTTCTTCATTAATTGTCCCACCATATTTGTTTACAACATTTACCAATTGTTTCGCGATATTGCCAGTATAAAATGCGCCAAACCCTTTATCTCTTAGTAAGCGTAATGTACGAGCTATTTCTGGAGATTTAATCCAATCCCCGTCATGGATATAATTATCATCTTCTTTAGTAAATACACGACGTGTTTCATCGTACTTGTTAATTCTTTTAAGTTGTTGTTGTGAATATTTTTCAATCGCCCAATTAGCACGATGACCGTGTTCGGCTAATTCAATCGCCGGGTTGATCAAGTTAGCTAAATTCAATTTGCAATAATGTTTGTGTAAATATTCAAAGAGCTTTGCAATTCCTGGAACCCCCACGATAGAGCCATGTGTCGTTAATTCTAAAAAACTTTTATAGTGTCCTTTTTCATCTAAATAAAAGTGCTTGTCTACATTGCTAGGGGCAGTTTCACGTGCATCAAATGCAATGATATCGCCGACTGTATTGTCATAATATAATAAGTAACCACCGCCACCTAATCCAGAGGCAAAGGGTTCAACAACATTAAGGACTAGTTGAATAGCGATTACTGCATCTATGGCAGTTCCACCTTGATCAAGTATATCTTTTCCCACTTTAGCTGCTAGTGGATGTGACACTGAAACCAAGCCTTCTTGTGAAGTTAAATGATGTTTGAAATGCGTGTCCGACATAGGGATAGTGCCTTCTTTCTAAAATAGAAATCTTTGATACGAGTTATTTTCTTTGATTAATCTCAGATTCAACTTTATCTAAATCTTGTTTTTGTTCGTTGCCTGTATCAAGTAATGGCGTAACAGGTGAACTGATTTTGAATTTATCTCCACGGTAAAACTTAATGAATTGATCTTGGTCTATAGCGTTAACAACAGCTCGTCTTAAATGTGGATTGTCTTTAAATACACCGCTCTTACTATTTAAAATTAAGAATACTGACTTGCGACCATGTTTACTGATCATACTTAAGCCTTTATCAGATTGAATTAATTCAAAATGTTTTTGATCTATGTCAGCGAGTATATCGATTGCATGGTTTCTTAATTCGGACAGTGCACTTGCTGGGTCACTATTGAATTTTAAAATAATATTCTTAATTTTAGCTAGACCGTAACTATCTTTTTCATCGATATTAAAACCTGGATTACGTTGGAAAGTAGCTTGATAATTGTCTTTTTTAGTCATAATGTACGCACCACTTGTAACGAGTTCATTTTGACCGTCATCAGATTTAGGTACAGTATTAGGTGCTCCAAAATCTTTGCCTTCTTCTTTTAGCTTTTCAACATAATGTTTTGATAAAATACCTGCTGATGAGTGTGTTAAATAGTTAACTTCTTTAGGCATTGGTTGATCAGTTGTAATTTTAATAATTTGATATTTACCTTCAGCATTATTAACTTCACTATCTTGATTTGTTATATCTTTAACTTTATAACCTTTAGTTAATGTATCCCATACCGATTTGCCAGATGCTGTTTTAGTCTTCTTAAGTTCTTTCTTATCATCATTTGTTAACTCAGTAATATCTTTAATATGTTTATGCATATTATAAGTCACATGGTTAGGAACGGCATTTTTATCTCTAGCACGGTTGAGACTGAATAGGACATCGTCTGCTAATACTTTTTCATGTGTATTTTCTGCTTTGCCATTTTTTACTTTTGCAAAATAGTTATCGTCTCTTAATAAGAAATAAAATGCATTGTTATCTTTGTTAGATGTATAGCTACGACTAAGTGATCCATCAGTTGTGATTTTGTCATTATCATTAAGTGTTAATAAACGTGTATACATGTTCATATTGATATTGTAGACATTAGGCGCAATAGAACGAATAGGGTCTAGAGATTGGAATTCACCATCAGGTTGTGTCATCACTAAAGGTCGTGTATTACGTAATTTTTTATCATTATAATCAAATTGTTGCCAAATAAGTGCGCGAGAATTAGGTAAACCAACACTATTTTTATTTAAAATTTTATTGTCATAAACGAGATTTTTCTTCGAACCATATAAAGGTGCCATGAATCCTTCGTCGAATATCACTTTATCTTCTAACTTTTTATATGTATTTTTAGCTTCAGAAGTATTTTCTTTAGATGCTTTATTGATTAGTGCATCGATTTTAGGGTCTTTAATCAAGCTATTTGAGCCTGTAGAGCTAAATATTGCATTCATTGCATAGTTAGGATCACCAAATACTGTTGTCCAGTCATCGATTTGAATATCATAATTACCAGCTTGACGTTGTGTACGATAACTACCGTAATCAGGTTGAACATTCATCTTTACGTTAAAACCAGCTCGTTCTAATTGTTGTTTAACAATGTTCATATCATTTTGATAGCTCGCTTGACCTAAAAAGCGAATCGTCGGTTTAGTACCTTTAACGTTGACTTGTTTGTTTTTATCTTTTGTATCATCCTTGCCAGGTACACCACAACCACTTAGTATCAAAGTTAAACTTACTGTTAATGTTAATAAAATTCTTTTCATATAAAATCATCCTATCTTATTGAATCTTCGGATCTAGTGCATCACGGACAGCATCCCCGATAAAATTAAATGCGAGAACAAGTAACATGATGCATAACCCAGGAAATATGGCTAAATTGCTGTGCGTTTCTAAAAAGTTACTTCCAGTTCTGAGTATGTTTCCCCATTCGGGAACATTTGGTGCTACACCTAATCTCAAGAAACTCAAGCCACTTGTAGTTAGTACAACGACACCTATATTTAATGAAAATCTGACAATCATAGGTGCGAGAGTATTAGGTAAGATGTAACTCCATAAAATACGACGATGACTTTCTCCGGTAATTTGAGCTGCTTGTATATATTCCTGTCGTTTGATTTCGAGTACATTTGCTCTCATAGTTCGAGCAAAGGAAGGTATATTACCAATACTTAAAGCAATGATTAATGTTAATGTACTAGCGCCAAACGATGCGATAATCGCAACTGCTAATAATAATGTTGGTATCGCAAAAATAATATCAAGTATGCGCATCACCGTATTGTCCACTTTAGTAAAGTAGCCTGCAATCATACCAAAAAGGACACCGAACAGAACTGAAATTACTACTGATGTGATTGAAATAAAATAAGTTAATTTAGTACCCACCACGAGTCTAGTAAATAAATCACGACCAAAATCATCAGTTCCAAAAGGGTGAGCTAAGCTTGGACCTTTTAATAATTCATTGAATTGGTTTTGGGTTGCTAAAGAAGTATTAAATGTGTAAATACCAGTAATTGACAATGTTAGAAGATAAGTTAGTAAAGCAAAACTCACTAAAGCGACTTTATGTTGTTTAATCTTGCTTATAAACGCTTCCCAACTATTGTATATATTGTATTTTGATGTATGTTCGTAACGGAATAGACTCACGAACATTAACAATGTGAATAGATTACCGGTAATTGTCGTTAATATGAGAACGACATAGGTAAGCCAACGATATACTTTATGAGATTGTATTTTACTTTCTGAAAATCCAATAGTAGCCACTACGAGTGTCAAGATAATTAATATCAACTGTGCAATGTAAAACGTATTTGAAACATTACCTTTGAATAAATTGAGTAAAGTAGTGACAAAAGTTAATACAAATACAGATACTGCAGAAATGGTAAACAGTTGTAGTGAACTGAGTTTTGTTATTGAAATTTGTGGCATATAATTACACCCTTTCCTTAATTTCTTCACGAAGTTGAGGGTCAATCATGACATAGAAAATATCTATAACTAAGTTGATGAGTGAAATGACAATTGAAATGTAAATAACACCACCCATAACTGCTGGGATATCTGGCACAAATTGCTTTTGAACAATGTATCGACCTATTCCATTAATATTGAATACTTGTTCAGTTACTGCTGATCCGCCTAACAATTCTACAAATAATATTCCAATAAGTGTCACAATAGGGATGAGTGCATTTTTTAAAATATGCTTTATGACAACTTGAGATTTAGAAATACCTTTAGCATATGCAGTCATCACATAATCATTGCGCATCACTTCTAATACAGATGAACGTGTCATTCTCGTAATAGATGCAGCAATTGCAGTACCAATGACTAGTACAGGTAATATTAGCGATAAAGGATCATTGGGAACATACGATGGTGGTAAAATATCTAACCTAAGTGAAAAAGCTAAAATGAACAGTAATCCTTGCCAAAAGTTAGGAATAGATAATCCAATTAAAGCGATAATCATCAATGTAATATCAATCCAACTATTACGTTTAAATGCACTAATAATCCCAATAGGTATAGCAATGACTAGCGCTACAATTAATGCCAACACAGATATTGTTAATGTAATAGGTATTCTAGATCCTACAGCATCAGAAACAACTTCATTACCTTTAAAGGTAGTACCTAAATCAAATGTAAATACTCCTTGTATCGTTTCCCATAACTGAATAAGATATGGATCGTTTAAATGGTGTAGTTGATTAAATTTTGCAAATTGTTCTTTTGTCGCATTAGGTCCTAAAATACTATATGCCGCATCTAAAGGTGATAAATATAGTATTGTAAAAACAACAATGACTACACCAATAATGACAACTAGCGTCATAATTATGCGTTCGAAAATATAACGTACGATTGGATTGAGATAAAAAGACAACACAACAAACAATGGTAAAGCTAAAATTATTTTTATAATGGGAAATTTTCCGAATAAGATGTTTGTATATAAAGTGGGAAAATCAGTTGTAGTATATTGATTATCACGGCGATGATGACTGTGATAAATATTTCTAGCTTCTTTCTGGAGTTGCGATCGAGATTTACGCCGATTTAGAAATTGATATTTTTTCTTTAGTGCTTGTTCTAATTTATATTCGTCTTGGATTTGCACTAATGTTGTTTTTTGATGGTGTTTTAACAAATAAACTAAACTAGCATACAAAAATATCGGAAGACTAAGAATTGAAAAAATCATTTTATAAAGTCCTTTATTATAAAGAACTAAAAAGACTTTTCGATAATTTGACATGGGCATCACTCCTTGAAAAATAATCTTGATTAAATTACTATGATATATAATAAAAGTATTATAGAATAAAAATTGTAATTTGTGAATAGGGAGGAATGATTATGTCATCTTTTTTAGAAGTTAAACACCTTGGAGTATCATTCGAATATGAACAACATTCCGTTAAAGCAGTTCAAGACGTAAGTTTTAAATTAGATAAAAAGAAAGTGTTAGCTATTGTGGGTGAATCAGGCTCTGGAAAGAGTATTACAGCTAAATCGATTATGGGATTATTACCTGATTATCCTCAGCACACTTTAACTGGGGAAATTAAATTTAATGGGAAAAATTTATTAAATCTTTCTAATAAAGCATTTCAAGGTATACGAGGAAAAGATATTGCCATGATATTTCAAGATCCTTTATCGTCGCTCAATCCCAGAATGACAATAGGTAGTCAAATTATGGAAGTAATTTTAAAGCATCGTAATATTGATAGAAAACGCGCGAAAGCAATGACAATTGATATTTTAGAAAGTGTAGGCATTAGAAATGCTCAAGATAAATTACATGCTTATCCATATGAATTTTCTGGTGGGATGCGCCAACGTGTCATGATTGCAATGGCATTAGTATTAGAACCACAAATCTTAATTGCAGATGAACCAACAACAGCACTTGATGTTAGCACACAAAATCAACTTTTAGAATTAATGAAGCGATTATATAAACATATCGAAACGTCTATTTTATTTATTACGCATGATTTAGGTATTGTATATCAATTTTGCGATGAAATGATTGTTATGAAAGAAGGCAGAGTTGTTGAGAGTGGTGATGTCAAAACTATTTTCAAAAATCCAAAATCTGACTATACGCGACGTCTTATTAATGCCATTCCGGATTTGCACGCACCTAAACAACCTAGAACTATAAGTGATCAAACATTATTGAAAATCGAAAATGTAAGTATCGATTATACTAAGAGTAATGGCAATGAATTTAGAGCAGTAAAAAATATTAATCTTGAAATTAAAGAAGGGGAATCATTAGGAATTGTAGGTGAGTCTGGCTCAGGGAAGTCTAGTTTAGCTAAAGCATTAGTTGGTTTAAACAATGTTTCTGAAGGAATGATTTGGTATCAAGACTTGCCGTTAAATTTATTTTCTGCTAAAGAAATGAAGTCTTTGCGTAAGGATATACAAATGATTTTTCAAGATCCTTATTCCTCTATTAATCCTAAATTTAAAGTTATAGATATTATCGGTCGTCCTTTAAAATTATATCGATTTGTCACAACACATGAAGCATTAGTTAAAGAAGTGAAACGTTTATTAACACGTGTAGGGTTAGATGAAAGTTTCTTATATCGATATCCACATGAATTATCGGGTGGTCAACGTCAGCGTGTTAGTATTGCACGTGCCATTGCCATTAAACCTAAATTATTAATCTGCGATGAAGCGGTGTCTGCATTAGATGTTTCAATACAAAAGGATATCATTCAATTACTGAAACAACTTCAAGATGATTTAGGAATGACATATATATTTATTACACATGATATGGGTGTAATTAAAGACATGTGTGATCGTGTTGCAGTTATGCAATATGGAACAATTGTAGAAGTAAATGATGTTGAAAGTATTATTGAAAGACCACAAGAGACATATACTAGAAATTTAATATCACACGTTCCAGTGATACCTCATCGATAAGTTAACATAAAAATTAAAGGCACGACTCGGTTCAGCTAATTCTGACCGGGTCGTGCTTTACTTATAACAATCATTTAATTGAACAGGAGGTCATATTGAATCATTGTTACGTATAAATGGGATAAAGTATAAATTCATGGGAATAAAATTACAACTCTGAAATTTGTTTGCTTATAATCCAATTTTTATGATGCTTAAGTAAAATATTGTGTTCTTTTAATTCTTGAATAATATGTCCAGTTGTTTCACGTGAAATGCTAGCAAGATCACTAATCATTTGAATTGTTAAAAATGATTTGATTTCGTAAAATTCATCGTTATCATAACCAATCATGTGACATAAGTAGATTAATAGCTTAATCACGCGTGCTTTTGCACTTTTAGAACTTAAAGCCATATGATATTCAATTTGTTGTCTTTGGTTGTCACATAACAATTGATAGATTCTAATAAACACTTTATCGTTATTTCTACAAAGGTATTCGATTAATTCAATAGGAATGGCAATCATAATACAGTCTGTGATAGCAGTACACATTTCATTAGTTGTTTTGTCTTGAAATAAATTGTGCATGGGGAACAATTGATCATCTTTATTTAAGAGTCTGTATACATCACCATTCATATTAAAATGTTCTCTCAGTATATAACCGTCGATGAGATAATATACATGAGTTAATTCATCAGAAGAATAGTAAATAACTTGTCCTTTATTGTATTGCCTAACAATGCATTCATTTTTATACGGTTGTAGAGCTACGGCAGGGATGTTTATAAATGCGGCTAAACGCTCAAGACACTGCTCACTACGATTTGTGATTAATGAATTGTCGATTGTTGTGTTTCTAGATTGGTTGATTGTCATAAACGCACCACCTTAGTGATTAATGCTTGATTTGTGTGCCAACTTGTCCTTTGAAAGCGTCATAAGCATGTTCTAAATTAGTAATAATCGCACGTCGACCTTCACCGCTTTCAACAAAATCAATTGCTGCTTCAATTTTAGGGAGCATAGAGCCTTCAGCAAATTTACCTGCTTTAGCATAGTCTTTTAAAGTTTCTACATTAACTTGTGTTAATGCCTCTTGGTTAGGTTGATTATAGTTGATATAAACATTTTCTACGTTCGTTAATATCATTAGCGTATTAGCATCGATGAGTTGTGCTAAGCGTTCGCTGGCAAAATCTTTATCTATTACAGCTTCCACACCTTCATATGTGTCATTTCGCTTAATAACTGGAATGCCGCCGCCACCACATGCAATGATGATGTTTTGATTTTCTACTAATGTACTAATGAGTTGATGCTCTAAAATAGACACTGGCAAAGGTGAAGGTACCACTTTACGGTAGCCACGTCCAGCATCTTCTTTATATGTTGATTCTGGATTGTCTTTTTGTAGTTGGTCAGCTTCTTCTTTAGTGTAAAATGGTCCTATTGGTTTAGTAGGATTAGACATACGAGGATCATGTTCATCAATTTCTACACGCGTAATGACAGTACCTGCGCGTCTAGGACTATTAATCTCTGAAAGCACTCTGTTTACTTCAGTTTCTATCCAAAAACCAATCATACCTTGTGTCATAGATCCACAAACATCAAGTGGCATGGCAGGTGTTTGCGGACTATCAGCTTTAGCCTGTTGAATTAACATACTACCAATTTGTGGTCCATTACCATGTGATATAACAATATCAGCGTCTGTATTGAATAAAGGTTTGAGCGCTTGCATTGTTGAACGTATTGCTTTTCTTTGTGCGTCAGCGGAACCATCGTCAGTTTGAATGGCATTTCCGCCTAAAGCAATGACAATTTTGTTGTCCATAAAGTTTCACTCCTTACTTAGAATACATCTACGGCACCAGTTATTAATCTGATAATACCGATGATTGCTAGAATTGTGATTAATACAAAGAATATATAATCTAATTTTGTTAAAGGTTTTTTATTATTTTTTTGAACGGTTTGGTAAACGAACAGTCCTGGGATATAGAGCAACATGGTTAATAATAAGTAGTCTATTCCCGCAGCATAAATCAACCAAATCGCATAAATAGAAGATATAATACCGATTACCCATTGTTTTGTTGTAGCACGATCCTTAGTTAAGTATGTGTATTTAACTTGATAGAAAGCACTAAACATATATGGTATAAGAATGGCACTAGATGCCAATGAAAAGGCAAATTGATATGCACTTTCTGTAAACAACATACTGATTAAGAAAATTTGTACTAGTATATTTGTGATTAATAAAGAGTTAACAGGTGCTTTATTTTTGTTTTCCTTAGCAAACCATTTAGGAAATAGTCCATCTTTGGCAACTACAAATGGTAACTCTCCAGCTAATAATGTCCATCCTAGCCATGCACCTAGAACTGAAATAATTAATCCTATATTGACTAGCACAGATCCCCAATGTCCGACAATATGTTCTAATACTGCTGCCATTGATGGGTTAGATAACTCAGAAATGTGGTTTTGTTGTATAACACCTTGTGCTAGTACTGTCATTAAGAAATAGATGACTAATACTGAAATTAAGCCAATAACGGTAGCAGTACCAACGTCTTTTTTACTTTTAGCACGACTTGAAAAGACAACCGCACCTTCTATACCTGTGAAGACCCATACAGTTACAAGCATGGTACTTTTCACTTGGCCTAAAGTATCACCCCAACTGAACATACCAGTATCTCCAGATGTCATACCGAATAAACCTGCTTTAAATGTGTCAAAGTTGAAGACTGCTATCATACATACAATGACAAGTAAGATAGGGATTAATTTAGCTACAGTAACAATACTATTGATAAAGGCAGCTGTTTCTACTCCTTTTAAAATAAGGTAATGAACACCCCATAATAAGACAGAAGCTACGATAATACTTGGGAGTGTATTTCCGCCTTTGAAAATAGGGAAGAAGTTACCGACTGCTGACATTAATAATGTGGCATAAGCAACGTTACCTAGAAATGCTGCAAACCAATAGCCCCAAGCACTTGAAAATCCAATAAAATCACCGAACCCAGCTTGTGCATAACTATAAATACCACCATCTAAATCTTGTCTTTCATTTGTTAGATTTTGAAAGACAAAGGCTAGGGAAATCATACCAATTGCAGTAATGATCCAACCGATAGTAATAGCTAAACCACCTGCTTGGTTACCCATGTCAGAGATAATGTTAAATGCACCGTCACCAATCATTGAACCAATGACGAGGCCAATCAAGGAGGTTTTACTTAGTTTATTTGTATCTGATTCGCTCATGTGTCATTTCTCCTTTGAATAATTAAGCAGGTTCAGTTAGTGATACGTATTTGGATGTATAGTGATATGAGGATATCTTAACTAAACCTGCATGTACTTTTTTGCTAACTATCCAAGCGTAGCAGCCATTACAGCTTTAATGGTATGCATACGATTTTCAGCTTGATCAAATACTTTAGAATGTTTACTTCTAAAGATTTCATCAGTGACTTCCATTTCAGATAAACCATAGTCATCTTTAATTTGTTGACCGTAAGTTGTATTTGTATCATGGAAAGCTGGTAAACAATGTAAGAATATAGTACTGTCTTTACCAGTTTTATCGAACATTGCTTTATTGACTTGATAATCTTTTAATAAGTTAATACGTGATTCAAATTCACTTTCTTCACCCATAGATACCCATACATCTGTATAGATAACGTCTGCATCTTTAACGCCTTCATCAATATTATCTGTAATTGTTACAGAACCTCCGTCTTGTTTAGCACGTCTCTCAGCAATATCAACGTAGTCTTGAAAAGGGAAGAGTTCTTTTGGTGAGCAAATAGTTACATCTACACCTAGCATTGGACCTGCTACTAATAGTGAGTTTGCTACATTATTACGTCCGTCACCGACATATGTTAATTTAATTCCATCTAAATGACCGAAGTTTTCTTTAACTGTCATATAGTCTGCTAACATTTGAGTTGGATGCCATGCGTCAGTTAAACCATTCCAAACAGGGACGCCAGAATATTTTGCTAAATCTTCTACCATATCTTGTGAGAAACCACGGAATTCAATACCGTCGAACATTCTACCTAATACTTTGGCAGTATCTTCAACTGATTCTTTTTTACCTAATTGAATATCATTTTTTCCTAAAAATTCTGGATGTGCACCTAGGTCGATTGATGCTACAGTGAATGCTGCACGAGTACGTGTAGAATTTTTTTCAAATAGAAGTGCAATATTTTTGCCGTCTAAATATCGATGTTGAATACCTTGTTTCTTATAATCTTTTAAAGTAATTGCAAAGTCGATTAAATCGCTAAATTCTTTCTTAGTAAAATCGTCTTCTTTTAATAAATGTCTACCTTTTAAGTTAAGTGGTTGTTGAATTTCTGACATGATTCATTCCTCATTTCTTTAAAAGTTTAGTAAGTCGTTTATATTGGTTTGGTTAAATGTCTTCTCTATAAAGTGGTTGGCTCATACATCTTGGGCCTCCACGTCCTCGAACTAGTTCACTACCAGTAATTTCGATTACTTTAATACCTTTGTCTCGTAATAATTGATTAGATACATAGTTTCTGTCATATGTGACAACTACACCTGGGCGAATAGTTAACGTATTAGAACCATCGTTCCATTGCTCACGTGCGCCATCAATAACATCTCCATTACCAGTTGGAATAAATTCAATATTATCGATGTTTAATGCATTTTCTAATGTTTCTTTTAATTTGCTAGAATGTGAGATTTTAATATCTTTGCCTTGTTCATCTTTTTCAATTGTAAAGATGTTCATATTATCTTCTTCTTTGAAAATAGCGGCATGCATTGTAAATTTGTCATAATCAATCATTGTAAATACAGTGTCTAAGTGCATGAATGTACGACTATTTGGAATTTCGATAGCAAGTACTTTTGTAAATGTAGATTTGTCATCAAACAAAATTTGTCTAGATAATCGTTCAATAGCTTGTGCAGAAGTACGTTCTGAAATACCTATTGCAAGGACATCTTTAGACAAGATTAATTCATCGCCACCTTCAATGTTGAAAGGAGAGTTTCTATCTAACCAGACAGGTACATCATCGTTTTTGAATCGAGGATGATATTTCAAGATGTATGTCATAAAGATAGATTCACGACGACGTGCTCGCCAGTACATACGGTTAATTGTCATTCCTCTACCAACAGAAGCTTGAGGGTCTCTTGTGAAGTAAAGGTTTGGCATTGGATCTAGATAGAAAGGATAACGATCATCCATGTATTCTACTAGGTGGTTTGTTTCAAGTTGAATTTCTTCTTTACGTACACCAGCCATTACCTTTTCTACGAGTTCTTTATCATTCAAGCTAGCGAATAATTCTTTGATTTCATTCTCATGGCCAAGTACCGTCTTTTGAGATTCTTTTAAAATATCGTCAATGAATTGTTCACGTACAGATTTATCTGCGATTGCTTCAGCAGCTAAATCTTCTAAATAGACAACTTCAACACCTTCGTCTTTTAATACTTGTGCAAAACGGTCGTGTTCTTCTTGAGCAACTTTCAAATAAGGAATATCGTCAAATAACAATCCACTTAGATGATCAGGTACTAAATTCTCAAGTTCTTTACCTGGTCGTTTAAGTAATACCGTTTTTAATTTGCCGATTTCACTGTTTACGTGGATAGGTCCTGTTTCCATTGTTATTTCCTCCTTTGATTTAATACACCTAGAGTATAAAGCGCTTTCAAGTAATAGTTTGAGAAAAAATTCACAAATTTAATGTCTAAAACTTCATATAAAATATTTATTCAATGCAATATGATGATAAATTATGCATTATTTACGCATAAAACCTATATGTACATGTATATTCGATTAATATTATATAGAGTAATTAATATAATATTATTTTTTATTCGTTTGAATGTATTTATAGTCATGAGAGAGTAATTAATTATGCATTTTAATAAACATTTTCAATATTGTTATAAAAAAGTTTATAATAAATGTTAATTATGAGAAAAACTTCACATATCATTGAAGGGAAATTTGTTATGGTAATTGTGACGTATTTTGTCTGTATTTTATAAAATATGCAGATAAAGGAGTATAAAATATGAAAAAAAGTAAACGATTAGATTTAATATCAACAATCGTTAAAGACAATGACATTCATTCGAAAGCTGAAATTGTAGATTATATCGATAAACATTTTGGTATTAAATATAGTGTGGCAACGATTGGAAGAGATTTAAATGAGTTGAAAATCTATAAAATGCCTTCTGCCAATAATGAGCGTTATTATCGTAAATTTAATGATAATGCTCAAAATGAAGCAAAAACAAAACTTATTAACTTATATAAAGAAGAAATTGAGAAGGTAACGATTAAAGATAATTATCTTATCATTAAAACGTCTCCCGGATTTGCACAAAGTGTGAATTTTTATATTGATCAAATGAAATTAAATGAAGTGTTAGGAACAGTGGGAGGCAATGATACAATACTCATCTTAGTTGAATCAACAGAACTTGCAGCGTTTGTTCATTATCAATTATTTGGAGAGACGTATAATAATGATATTATTTAAAATGAATAAGTATACAAAAAGCCATTTCTATTTTTAATTCAAATAGAAGTGGCTTTTCGCATATTTATTAGAATTTATTCATGTAATGCAAGATGCATTGTGTTGGTAAAATCTTTTACTGTTGATTGGTTTGCATGTCTCGCTTGATATGCAAGATGCTGATCAAAGTGTTGTTTATTCGAAGTGATATCAGTTAATACATGGTTTAATGTTTCCACATCAGTCAAAGTGAATATATTTTCTGGTGCAATAAATGTATGTTGATGTATCACTTCGTCCCAAGCAAAGATGACATGTTGATGATGGAAAGCACGTGTAACAGCATTTTCAATTTCATTTCCTTGATTAATATCAAGATAAATATCACATCGTTGATATAGTGCTTCAAAAATATTTTTTGTAGCTGCCGGATATAGATGTACGTGATGATATTGGTCGAATGCCATTAATTTGGAAGACATCTCAGTCACAGCAGCAATGTGAAATTGTATATTTGGATGTGTAATAATTAAAGTCTCAAGTTGTGGAATATCATCAGAATTTGTCAGAATTAACGCATGATTTGAATATTGATTAGTTTTATTAAAATCATACAAATAACCAGATTGAAATACGCTTAAAGCTTGTTCTTGATTAAGTTGCGAAACGATAGTGTCATATTCTTTATAGTCAGGAATCATGACAGAGAATACACGTTGCAATGTATTATCAAGTAAGGACAACATATTTCCTGGGACATGGCCTTGACTATTTTCTTGCCAGAACAAGATACCTCTACCAGCTGTATTCATATGATGTAATACTAAGAAAGGTGTAGATAGTGAATTAATAATAATATCTGATAAATCGACTTGAATTTGTTGTAGATAGTATGTGATAAATTCGACTTTTGAAGCGAAGAAATGAGATTGACCTTGCCAATCTAAAACATAATCTCCAGTAACAAAGTTCTCATAAATCACTTCTTTACCTTCTCTTGTTAAATATTTCTTCAATATTGCTTTTTCTGCTAAATCATAAATCGTTTCCGCAAATTTAAAGCCATTCTTTGTATAATGATCTTCTGAACGTAGACGCCCTTTATCATCTAGCCATCTTACCCGACTAACAATCCTTGTCTTAAAGTGTGGACGATAAACGATTTCACCTCTAATATGACCCATATCTTTAATTTGAGCTGATTGACCATCACCGTTAATTTCCCAAAATGGGGGAACACTCACTTCGTTAAAGAATTTAGGACGATCATTATCATGAAGTTGATTAGCCGCAAAGAATTGATATGGGGATGTGACTTCATCAGGTAAGAATCCATCATCTTCGATACAAATAGTAAAATGTTGATTACCCGATAATTCTAATGTTTGGTGTAATAATTGTGTTGGTTGATTATAGTATTCAAATAAATTAATCATATAGCACCTCGTCGACTAAATGTTGCCATCTTTTAATCATTTCATTGGTCTCAAATGGCGTAGCAATATCATATGATTTCTGATGAGGGTCTTTGGGACCATTTTTAAAGTATTGAACTATTTTAGCAGCCATACGATCAGTAATCTCCTCAATGGACTCGTCTTTAGACGGTTTGTCTAGTAAGTAACCATTTTGACCATCTGCAATGAAAGTTGGATTTCCATAATTAACATTAAATCCAATCATACCTAATCCAGAACCAACAGCTTCCATAAGTGTTAATCCAAATCCTTCACTTTGTGAAGCAGATACAAATAATTCATATTGTGAATAAATGTCATCAAGATTAACGTGACCTCGTAAGTGAATAAAATCTTCAGCATGATAATCATGTATGATTTCTTGAATTTTATCACTTTCAGGACCATGACCATATATATCAAATTCCAATTGTGGAAAAGATTGTTTCGCTTTAATAACTGCGAGTGCAATCCAATCCACATGCTTTTCAGATGCTAATCGGGAAGCGGTTAGTATTGAGTATGGTTTACGATGTCCGTTCGGTAAACTTAATTGATTGAGACTTCCGACAGGTATTGTTCTGATACGAGGGCGGTCTGCAGTATAGTGACGAAACTGTTCAGACAATATTTGATTTTGTAGGTCTGTAGCAACGACATAGAAATCAATGTACTTTGCATTGGTAAATTGATATTCATAATAGTTATTCCATAATATATTAGTATCATCTGTGATATTATCACTGAAATGTTCAGCATGTATGACGACACCCACACGACTTTGACCTTTATTTTGTAGGACAGCTTGTCCAATATCAGTGGCTCGGTCTAATATTACTATATCTTGATTAGTTAAATTTAGTTGTTGAATAAAATAAGCAACAAAGGATTCTTTACTATAAAAACGTGCATCTTTAAATATATAAGAACGCGCATCGCCATCTATGATTTCTTGATAAGCAATAGTGCCATTTTCATTATAGAATTGTCGCATATATAGTTTCGCATAGTTGTCATAAGGTGCGTAGTATTCAGAAAAGACACGCACATAGCTATAGAAATCTTTGCGAATAAGCATACCATTAACTACAAATTCAGCACGATCAACATAAGGTTTATTTGCATTTTTCATATAACAAGTCACAAAAGTTTGTGATTGATGATCTAAATAAAGACGTTGGATTTTACCTTGAGCATCTACTTCAATTCGTGTAATGGTATTTCCAATATCATGTTTGAGCTGTTCTAAAGTATACGTCGTAGGGGCGATTGGAATATCTGTAAAATATTGATACATCCAAATAACTTCGCTATCTTTAAATCCTAAATTTTGTGTTAACGTTTGTATGTTTTCTGATGAAATAAAGTCTAAAAATATGAATTTTGCATCATCTTTTAAGTGGCGAAGCATTTTGGCACGATAACTTTGGGCATATTCAACACCACTACTCGCCCAACCTATACCAAAGTTGATATTATATATTGTCATCAATAGACCTCCTTTCTATGGGAAATGAATTGTTAAGTCATTATTTTTTTGTTGATCGATTATACTTAAACATAAGTTTCTAATAATTCTATGTTTAATGATATCTTCCATTTGTTTGAATGAATCTAAGGCTACTTTGTGATATTCAAAAATGGAATTTCGCTGACCTTTTTGACGTTGATTTACGTTTGATTTTAATTGTTGTAAGTAATCTACTTGCTCTATCCATGCAGAATCTATCGCTTTGAGTACTGATTTTCTAAGAAATTGTTGGAATAACTCCTCATCATTTATCTTATTTTTATTTAGTATTAGTTGGTGGTTAAATTGAGAAATTAATAAGTCGATAATGGCTTCATAATCATGGTTGTGAATTTCAAAATCATCTTTATTAAAGCTAAAACTTAAGTTTTTATAAATATATTTGGTGATGTCGTTTTCAGTTATATTTTTATAATTTTTAAAGTGATGATTGAATACGTCTCGTGCAATACTGTCATAGTCTAATGTATCTAAATGTTCACTTTCTAATATGCGATTACGTTCGCTATAAATTAACTGACGTTGTGTACTAATACTTTTCTCAAATTCATTTGCAGCTTCACGTGCTTTCATTCCTTCTTCTTCAGAAATGCGTTGAGCCTTTTTAACGATGCGCTTGATTTTGTTATTAAAAGTAGGGCTATCAGATAGATAGTCTGTATCTTGTTTCATTAATGTTGGATTGTCTTTTAATTTTGAATCACTCCAACGTTGTACTAGGTAATCATCTAAAGAGATAAAAATTTGTGATTGTCCTGGGTCACCTTGTCGTCCAGCACGTCCTCTTAATTGTCTATCTACACGACTATTTTCCATATGTTCATTAATTAATACGGTTAGACCACCAAGAGCATGTACGTCTTTTGAAAGTTTGATATCAGTACCTCTACCAGCCATACTTGTTGCAACGGTTACCGCACTTAATTGACCTGCTTCAGCAATCATTTGTGCTTCACGAGCAACGTTTTGTGCAATTAATAGGTTATTTGGAATATGACGACTAAATAATTCAGTTGAAAAGTATTCTGCTGCCTCTGCAGTTCGTGTAATCAGAAGGACAGGTCGTTGTTCTTTATGATAATTAATCACTTCTTCTAATATGGCATCATTTTTAATGTCTTCATTAACAAATACTCTATCAACCAAGTCTTCTCTTATAACTGGTCTGGAAGTTGGAATTTGGATAACAATTTTTGAATATAAATCGAAAAATTCTTTTTCAGCTAGTTTCCCAGTTGCTGTCATCCCTGAAAATCGTTGAAACTGCATAAACAGATTTTGGAAGGTGATAGTTGCCATGACACTCATATCATCTGAAATATCTAAGTTTTCTTTTGCTTCTAATGCTTGATTGAGTCCGACTTGCATTTTTGTACCTGGTAGCATACGACCTGTTATACGGTCGATCAGCATAATTTCGCCATCCATAACAATATAATCTAGATTAATATCAAACAGGTATTTAGCACGTAAGGAAAGGTTAATATTCCTTACTAAATCTAAATATGGACCTCCATATATATTTGGTACATTAAAGTAAGTATTTGCTTTTTCAATGCCTTCTTCAGTTAACCAAATTTCACGTTTGGTCTTTTTCATTTTAAAGTCTTTATCTTCTTCAAGTGTTGCGACGAATGCTTTAACTATTTCGAATAGGTTAGATTGAACTCTTGGTGCACCAGAGATGACTAGTGGTGTTTGAGCTGCATCTAATATGATTGAATCTATTTCATCAATGATGCCAAAGTATAATTCAGGTAAAAATTTACTTTCTTTAGTATCTGCTAAGTTATCGATTAAATAATCAAACCCTAAATTTCCGTTGGTAGTATAAATAATATCATGGTTATATAACGCTTGTTTCTCTTGGTTAGATATAGGACCTTGAGGATTCTCTATAAATCCCAATGATGCAGTGAGACCTAACCATTCATACAACGGTTTCATTTCTAAATAGTCACGTTTTGCTAAGTAATCATTAGTTGTAATAAGAAAAACAGAATTGCCTGATAAGGCGTTTAAGTATAAAGGCATGGTAGCCGTTAATGTTTTACCTTCACCAGTTTGCATTTCAGAAATATTGCCCTGGTGCATCACAATGGCACCTAATACTTGGACGTCTTTATGATACATACCTAATACACGTTGTGAAGCTTCACGTATAACGGCATAGGCTTCTGGTAATAAATCATCGAGTGTATTCTGTTTACTATTTAAACGCTGTTTAAAATCTAGTGTTTTTTGTTGTAATTGGCTGTCAGTGAGTTGCTTCATTTCTTCACTATAGTTATTGATTTGATTCAACAATTTGTATAGTTTTTTTAGTCTAATATGGTTAATGGCGGTATTTACATTGAGATTCATAGTTATCCTCCTTTCATTTAGTGATATTGCGAAGATTAATTATAATCACTATTCATACGAGTATGTCGCATAATTTGATTGACCAATGTCACGTTTTGATGTGATTGTGAAGTCTGATTGTCATTGTTATTATCATTAATATTTTCTTGAGGTTCCTTTGGAGAATCACTCATCTCGGTTGCATGGTCTAATTCGGTTAATATAATATTTTTAAATTTAAGATGATGACATGCTGCGTTCATAAGTCGAATGTCATAACTATATGCTTCATTAGGATATTTAAATTCACTTTCATCTTCTTTGATAATGACTTGTTCAAGTTGAGTGCCATTCTTTAAATAAAAAGTCACAATAACATACACACTATGCTCAGGAACTGCTGCGATATTTAACGAAATATGATAATGATAGCCCCTTTTTAACATGGGAAGTTTAGGCGGATGTCCATCTTTATCAAATAACGTTGAAGGTTCCCATAAATTGATTTGCAATCCTGAGGGCATCAATTGGTTCTCATAATATGTGTAATTATCATGGAATTGTATTATAGCGCCGTGTTGATAAGTATGACGTGTTACTTTTCGCCATCTTACTTCTAATCTTTGATTATTCTGCATGACTGTCTCTCCCAAAATGATCTTTAAGTAATATATGGTAAAAGTTCATAAACCAATTAACTACGGTAGGTGTGTCATCATTATGTCGTCCTGGCACAGCTTTATTCATTAAATGAACATTCTGTTGACTGAATATAGGTAACAAGTCTTCAAACGCAGATTGATCATAGTCATCGTTTTCCATATAGGTGATTGCAATAGTTGTATCACTAATATGACTATTGGAAAAAACGTTCCAAAATTTATTATCTAATTGTTTTATATGATTTATTTCATTTGAGTCAGACAATTGATAGTTAGATGATAGGGCGATATCTAAAGAAGTTTCGAAATCATTAGGTCGCAATAACTTCATATTTTCCGCAATTGTACCAACATTGACTAATGGTTTTCCGACATTAATACCTTTAGGATTTAACTGTGCACCATAATATAAAGCGCCAAAAGAACCCATGGATAATCCTGATAAGATTAAATCACTTTTATTGAAACCGAGTTGATTTAATGTATCGTTAATGACTTGTTTTATACCATTTTCATAAGTTTCAGATCCTAAATAGAATGCGCCACCTTGAATACGTGGATCACTGACTAATAAGAAGGGTGCACCTAGTTGTTGCATTAGGTAGAAAGCTTCAAACCCCTCTGCTTCACGATAACCACTAAAATAAACATTAAGCGGTGGCTTAAAATCACCAGGATTAAAGTAATAAAAGAATTCTTCTCGCTTTTCATCAACAAAACGTTCGCTACCTAGAAGGAGATGACCAAATTCAATATGTGACAGACGTTTATGAACTGCACCAATATGAATAGTGCCATTGCCTTTCGCTTTGACGGACGTTGAAATATATGCAGAGTACGGTCGACGTCTTAAATAAAGTGGTTCCTTAAGTTCCTCTTCACTCAGCACAAATGTTTCAAGTATACCTTCTTCTGGATTAAATGATACTAGTCTGAAAGTATACTCTAATGTTACGTCGCCTTCAGTATGAAATTCTGGCCATACTTCTATGACTTTATCTTTATCATAAATAAGATTTTGTTGCCAATTAAGAATAGGTATGAAATGGTCACCAAAATCACCTTGGAATTGTATTTCTTTATTTCCAAAGTAAGTCACATTTATATGTTTGGGCGAAAACACATGGGTAAGAGCAGGACTAACCTTATCCCCATATTGTCCAGGAAATGAAATCGACAATAGTTTATCGTGTAATTCATCAGTTGTATTGTAATGAATAGGGCGGATAAGATATTTTTGTACTAAATCTAATTCTTCATATCCACTTGGCCAATAAATTTCATCTACAAGCGTATTATAAGGACGACTAACAATGTTAATTAAGTTAGCTAAATGATCAGTTAAATTGGTTTGGATAAAGACTAGATCGAATTGTCCATTCTCTTCAACAATTTCCTCAATACTTTCAATATAGTTACTTTCAAATTCGAACAACTTCGGATCAAAGTAATCCCAAGATACTTCTGGACTATGGTTAAATAAATGTTCTAAATCAGAACCACCAATTTGTAATGCTTTAAATTTTCGTGGCATTATTTCTCACCTTCTAAAAATCGATCAAGTTGTTGGATAATATGACCAGATCCTAAGTCATTAATCATATTAGTGTTATAAGTGTAAGCGTGATTCCAATGCTTTAATGTACTTAAAAAGTAATCTAATGCAAATGGAACATCATCATATTGATGAATGATATAGCCATTTTCAAGATGTATGACATAACTACCTTGATGAATATTGATTTGAGGAATTCTAACACTGATACTTGAAATTTGTAAGTATAAATTAGGTTCATCACTTAAATCTATCACAATTCTTAGACGTGATAATAGTTTAATCAAATCCTCTTCAAATGGGACTGATTGAATTTGAATCAGTTCTTCAAATTCCTCAGGTTCTTTTGCTTGTACTAATTCTGATTTGGCAAGGTCATTGTTATCAGATTCATTATAGCTTTCGTTAACATCATTAATTAAATTCAATAACCATTGCTCAAGTTGCGTAGCATCCTTTTTAGTTAAAATGATTAATCTGTATGATGTATGGCGTTTAAGATACGTAATTATATGATGTAATACGTTTTGTAAATCATTATCATTCATGTCATCTATCCAAAGACCAATGTAAGTTTTATTTAGTTGACTACTAAGATTGGATAATGTTTGAGTATCGAAAGGGGTGAGTCTTAATATTTCAGGACTTAATGATTGATTCGTAATTAGATTTTTCAATGCTTTTTCATTTTCTTTAGTATCAACAATCCATTTATTACTGTGAGCCATAGTTTGAATAAAGGATTCATCAATTGTATGATTTCGTTTATTAAAAACGGAATAACATACACGAACGTCAGGTCTGATAGTGTTGAATATTTTATTATGCAAAGTATTTGATGCGACAATAAGTTGATCGTTCGAATTCATTTCATCATTACAGTATGCATTAAAACGTTCTTCGATTAACTCAACCATTGATGGATAGGAATTTGAATTGAACTTATATTGGTGGTTGGACATAACTTCAACATGGTTTGTTTCGAGATTCTCGCGTAGAATCACGTCACCAGAAGCGGTTAGATAATCTTGAAATGCCTCTTTACCTTCTGAGTAATAACGTATAGCACTTAAATAACCACGTTCATCGAATATATATCTGCGTACACGTATACTGTTTTCATAATCATCTACTACTATTAGATAGCCATCTTGATTGAAATAAATGCGAGATTCATAGTTATCTTTCATAGCTTGTATTAAATAAGGTGAATAAAAGAATTCTGTATTCTCAGGCCACTCTAAATCTTCAAATTGAAATGATCGAGATGGTAGTTGATCGAAATCTTGAATCTCATCAAATAGTGACCAAACATTCGCTTCATATAAATCATATTTATGCAAAAATAAACGCAAATTTGGGTTAAAACTTAAATGTAAAAGTTTGAAAGGTTCGTCGTTTTTTTCGTGCATAGACATTAAACTAATAGAATCATCAAATTCAATCATTGCACTTTTTAAGTAAAATGGCTGGTTAAGATTACGCCACCATTTATCTCCGTTGTACCAAGCTGGAACAAAATATTTCATACCTTACTCCTTACCAATATTTGTTTAAAAATGATTTGTATTTATCAAAATATAAATATGTTCGTATTGTTTCTACAATATTAATCGTAATGTAAATCAAAATAATAAATTGAGTGAATATCGAAATTTGTGCTGAAATACCAGATATAAAAATCGAACTAATTAAAGGTAAACTAATAATGAATCCAATGACAAATGCACCAATTGCACTAATTCGCTTAGCTCTATGATTTAAATAATGTTGGGTCATTTTACCAGGATAAATACCTTCAAAATAGTAACCACTTTTCTGGAAATCTTTAGCTATACGTTTCACATTTAACATCATTCTTGATAAACAATAATTTAAAACAATGAGCATCACAATGAAAATAATAACGCCTAATGGATTATCCAATTCCAAAAATGAAGGACGATATTTAGCATTACCCGTTATCCATCTACCAGCTAAATGGACTAATACGTCTACTAAGAAAAATAATGAAAAGTTAAACATGATTGAGATACTTCCAGCGGGATTTAACTTCCAAGAAACGTAAGTATCTTTTTGAGAAGTACTAATATTCATAATATCTTTATAAATCATGTGATATTCAATTAACTCTATAAATAATAAAAGTACAAGTACGACAAAAAGCATAATGCCACCTATGATTATAGTTATTCCATCAATATGCTCGAATTGTTTATTTTGAAAAATAGATTTAATAATACTTGCTAGTACAATAGGCGTCGGCCCAGCAATTCCATAAACTGTATTTTGATCAGCTAACCATACAAGTAACATTGTTCCTGTTAATAGGATAAGTAACAATAAAGCAAAGTTTGCATGATATATCATACCTTTATTAATATACTCGCTTAAAATGAAATAGCCTTGGATAATGGCTAATAAAATAGTGAAAAAGCGTTCTTTGTAACTACGTTCTAGTCGAGTTTGTTTTTGACCTTTTTCAATATCTCTATAAGAGAGTAAAGTCATGATAATCATTGTAGTTAACCATGGACTTAAACCTAATGAGAATAGATTTAGAGTTGTAATATCGCCACCAACATTTGAAATGGCTAGATTCAGAAAACCTTGTGAATGTGGTGATGATTTCATGTCAGCAATTTTAATATTACTGCCCAATATGTATATGAAAATAATCATTAGGGTGAAAAGAATCCGTTTATATAAAATTTTATATTCAATATTTTTAATGTTTTTGAAGTTCATCTTATTTCCCATAATAATCCTCTTCTTAAAATGATTATAAAGAGGCAAAAGCGCTCATTATTTAGTAGTCATTAAAGTACTTTGAAATAATAATGCTTTCGCCTCTATTTTATTTTACTTAGTTATTTTTATCTTCTTTACGATCTTTTTTATCTTTTCTAGATTTTCTAAATATAGCAAGACCAAAAATCAATGACAATAGTCCAGATAATAATCCTTTAGATTGGTTATCATTTTCACCAGTATCAGGTAATGCTTCTGAATCATCTTTAGTATTGTGATGTTGTGTTTCAGATGATTGGTGTGTTGGATCAATGATATTTGCCTCACTAGATGATGTACTCATGCTTGATGAGTTAGATTGAGATGTACTGTCTGATGTTGATGTACTCATACTTTGACTTTGAGATGTAGATGCACTTTCACTTGGTCTAATAGACGAAGATGTTGATGTGCTACTACTAGTTGAGTTACTACCACTCATTGAATGACTGAATGAGTCACTATGACTTGGTGTTTCAGACGTACTATGGCTATTGCTTGCTGATCTACTATCGCTAGTTGAATCACTATGACTTGTTGGTTCAGACGTAGACGTACTAGCACTTGTTGAATCACTGAATGAAGTACTATTTGTATGGCTTTGTGACTGACTTATAGATGTTGATGTTGAAGTACTATCAGACGTTGAAGTGCTTGTACTGTCGCTATTAGACGTACTTGTGCTGATAGATGAGCTTTCACTTATAGACATACTAGTTGAAGTACTAGAACTATCAGAAAGTGACGTACTTGTGCTAGTTGAGCCACTTAGAGAAGTGCTCGTGCTGCCAGAAAGCGATGTACTTGTGCTAGTAGAACCACTCAATGAAGTACTAGTGCTATCAGAAAGTGACGTACTTGTACTAGTAGAATCGCTCAATGACGTGCTTGTACTGTCAGAAAGTGACGTGCTCGTGCTAGTAGAACCGCTTAGAGAAGTGCTCGTGCTATCAGACGTTGAAGTACTTGCACTTGTAGAACCACTCAATGACGTGCTTGTACTGTCAGAAAGTGACGTACTCATACTAGTTGAGCCACTTAGAGAAGTGCTCGTGCTCTCTGATGTTGAAGTACTTGCACTTGTAGAACCGCTCAATGACGTGCTCGTACTGTCAGAAAGTGACGTACTCATGCTAGTAGAACCGCTTAATGACGTGCTTGTACTATCCGAAGTAGAAATACTTGTACTAGTCGAACCACTCAATGACGTGCTCGTACTGTCAGAAAGTGATGTGCTCGTACTAGTCGAACCGCTTAATGACGTGCTTGTACTATCCGAAGTAGAAGTACTTGTACTAGATGACTCACTTAACGAAGTGCTTGTACTATCAGAAAGTGACGTACTCGTGCTAGCTGAACCACTCAATGACGTACTAGAACTGTCAGAAAGTGACGTGCTCGTACTAGATGATTCACTTAACGAAGTGCTCGTACTATCAGAAAGTGACGTACTCGT